>CAZFZK010000001.1:0-19328 GCA_964523605.1 uncultured Candidatus Planktophila sp.
CGGTAAATGCACGCTCGTATTTCATAGCAACTGCCCACCAAGGCGCTTCTTCATGAACTGCCTTATGCAAAATCTTGTCATCGATATCTGTGACATTTCGAATAAAAGTAGTTTCGTAACCTGCCTTAACTAACCAGCGTCGCAAAATATCAAAGTTAACACCGCTACGAATATGACCAATGTGTGGGGGTGCTTGAACCGTGGCACCACAGAGGTAAATACTCGCTTTGCCCGGCTGCAGTGGAATAAATTCTGAGACGGTTCGCGACAATGTGTCATAAAGCTTTAGCGAACTCATTAGCGAAGTCTATCGGTCGTTACTAGAAACCTTAAAAACGAGCGCTGAAGCAATGGCTGCAATGCCTTTGCCTTCACCTGTTAAGCCAAGTCCATCTGTAGTTGTGGCTAATAACGACACTGGTGCACCACTTAATGCCGCGGACAATGCCGCAATTGCTTCTTTGCGGCGTCCTGCCAATTTTGGACGGTTGCCAATTACTTGAACAGAAACATTTGAGATCGCAAATCCAGCGCTAGTAATTATTGAAAGTGTTTCAGCCAATAATTTAGCGCCACTTGCACCAGCATATTCTGGTCGATCAACCCCGAAGTTTGAACCGAGATCACCTAAACCGGTCGCTGCAAAAAGTGAATCGCAAATTGCATGTGCTGCAACATCACCATCGGAATGTCCAGCAACTCCACTCTCACCTGGCCAATTAATACAACCTAGCCAAAGTTCTCTACCTACTTCAAAAGCGTGAGCATCTACCCCAATGCCAGTTAAGAATTCATGATTTTCGCCGAGGAATTTGTAGGCAGTTGCTAAATCTGTTGGAGTGGTTATTTTTAAGGCACGTTCTTCGCCAGGTATTACTAGAACTTTAAAACCAGCGCTTTCCACTAAAGCTGCGTCGTCAGTACCTTCACCGTTTGCAGCATGCGCTTTTTTAAGCGCAGAAAGCTCGAAGCCTTGCGGAGTTTGGATATTTCTTAAATCAGAACGGTTCGGTGTTGCAGTTACATAACCTTTTTCATCGACACTCTTGATCGTATCTACTTGAGGTTGGCCAGGAATAACGGCAACTTCACCATTTTGCAACGCTGAAAAAACTCGAATAGTTAGATCAGTTGAAGCTAGTGCGCGTGCAGCATCGTGAATCAATACATATTCAGTATCGCTAGAAACTGCTGCTAATCCAGCCCGAACAGATTCTGAACGCGTTTGCCCGCCAACTACAACAGTTACCGAATCACCTAAAAGTGTTTGAAAATGGCTTAGATGAGAGGCAGGCGCGGTGACAATTATTTGGTCTGCGACTGGTGAAATTGCGGCAATTGCGTGTTCAATTAAAGTGCGATTACCTAATTGAATTAAGGCCTTTGGAATATCTGCGCCGAATCGAACACCGGATCCGGCAGCAGCAATTATTGCTGCAACATGGCCAGACATAAGGCTCCGATCGAATGCGAGCTTAAATTAAGAAGCTAAGACCTCGTCAAGGATTACTGATGCTTTTTCCTCATCGGTGCGCTCAGCAAGAGCTAGTTCAGAAACTAGAATCTGCTTTGCTTTTGAAAGCATGCGCTTTTCACCAGCAGATAAACCACGATCTAGATCGCGGCGATAGAGATCGCGAACAACTTCAGCAACCTTAATAACATCGCCTGAAGCTAATTTTTCAAGATTTGCCTTGTAGCGACGAGACCAGTTTGTTGGCTCTTCTGTATATGGCTGACGCAAAACGCTGAATACTCGGTCTAGCCCGGCACTATCTACAACATCACGAACGCCAACTAGATCAACATTTTCGGCTGGCACTCGTACGGTTAGATCCCCTTGTGCCACCTTCAAAACTAAGTAGGTTTTTTCTTCGCCCTTAATCACTCGAGTTTCAATTGCCTCGATTAGCGCTGCTCCGTGATGAGGGTAAACAACAGTTTCGCCTACTTTAAATGACATGGGGTGCCCTTCGTTAGGGGCCAATCATACCAGCAACTAGTGAGGGTAGTCACCTCGGGTATTTCGCCTGTATTTAACTGGCTTTAGCAGGTATTTCTCATGAGAGAATAAGCGCGCATTGTTAAGCAAATATTTCTTGGGAGAAAAAATGCAATTACGTAAAGTTGCTATCGGTTTAGTGGTTGTTGCAACTCTCTCAACGCTAACTGCTTGTGGAGCTGGCGAAAATGCTGCTTCTCGAAATATTACAAAAGTAACCGATGGCGCCGAAACAGAAATCAATACCGACACAAGCAATCTAAAGTTACGCGGATTTTTACTAGTAACTCAACCAGATGGCAGTGCGGTTCTGGTTGGCACTATCGTGAACTCAAACTCAACACCTGACTCGCTATTGGGTATTTCGGTAAACAATGTTCTTGCCACAGTAACAAATAACTCAAATGTGATTACCGAAAATCTGCCGATGATTTTCGAAGGTGATTCAGCTAATGCCAAGGCAGTATTTCCTGGCCTAGGTGCTAAAGCAGGCAGCACAGTTGATATTTCTTTCTTCTTTAACACCGCTGGTGTCGTGAATGTAAAAGCGATTGTGCGCGACCAGCGTGATACTTACGCTGGCGTAACTGCTTAAGCTTCTAGTTTGTAACCAAGCCCTCGGACAGTTTGAATAAACACGGGGTTCGCGGGATCAACTTCAATTTTTGCACGTAATCGCTTAATGTGAACATCTAGCGTTTTGGTATCGCCAACGTAATCGCTTCCCCAAACTCGATCAATTAACTGCATACGGGTTAATACTCGGCCAGAATTACGCATTAAGAACTCGAGTAGTTCGAACTCTTTGAGCGGTAATGCGACAGAGACATTATTTACACTTACTTGGTGACGGTCTACATCCATTCGAACCGGACCAGCAACAAGCGAGCTGCTGTCTTGATCCATCTCACCTATCTCGCTGTGGCGACGTAGTACTGCCCTGATGCGAGCAATTAATTCGCGAGACGAATACGGCTTAGTAACATAATCGTCGGCGCCGAGTTCAAGCCCCACCACTTTATCTATGTCGGCATCTTTGGCCGTCAACATAATTATTGGAACTGCTGATCGGGTTCGTAATTGCTTGCAAACTTCGGTTCCAGATAAACCTGGCAACATCAGATCAAGTAATACTAAATCAGCTCCGTTTTTATCGAATAGCTCGATTGCGGCCGTCCCGGTATCAGCTACAACAACGTCAAAGCCTTCTTTACCTAACAGATACGCCAATGCTTCGGAAAAAGATTCTTCATCCTCGACCACAAGTATTCGGGTCATAATTTTTCCTCCTGGGTGATTGAGAGATGACTTTCTGATTCAATAAATTCAGGCAATCTAATCGTGAAGGTACTTCCGGAACCTTCGTTACTCCAGACCGAAATATCTCCGCCATGATTGGTGGCAACATGCTTTACGATCGAAAGTCCTAACCCGGTTCCACCAGTTGCCCTCGAACGTGCTGGATCAACTCGGTAGAAACGTTCAAAGATTCGCTCAATCTCTTTCTCTGGAATACCAATTCCTTGGTCGGTTACCGATATCTCAACTAACTTATCTTTGCCGGTTAATACGATAGCGACTTGAGTCGAGTCAGGACTGTAATTAATAGCATTTTCAATTAAATTACTGACCGCCATCTCTAACTGGCTACGGTCGCCTAAAACAAAATGGTCCGCGGTTGGCATAAATACTAAAGAAATTTTTCGCTTTTCAGCGGTTAATCGCGATTCATCTACGGCTTGATTAATTAGATCCACCATAGAATAAGGCTGCGCATTCTTAAGCGGATCACCATCTTGTAGTCGCGATAAGTTAATAATCTCTTGAACTAAATCTGTTAGTCGCTTAGCTTCAATTTGCATACGACCAGCGAACTTTTCTACCGCCTCTTTGTCATCGCTTGCACCCAACACAGCCTCACTTAGAATCGAAAGGGCTCCGATTGGAGTTTTAAGTTCGTGTGAAATGTTTGCTACGAAATCGCGGCGGATAGCATCAAGTCGTCTGAATTCACTGTCATCAAAAATTAGCGCGACAATTAATCCTTTGTCGCCGATTGGGGATACTCGGACCAACAAATCATGGGTTCCTTGGCCGATTGGGCCACGTGGTAATTCAACGGTTGCTTCTTGATAAACATTTGAGCGTCGTACAGCTCGGACTAAATTTAGAAGTGGGGTTGAAACTAGGCGACCATCGCGAATCATTGCTAGCGCACCTGTGCCGGCAGAAGAAGACAGAACTTGTTCTCCGGGAGCCAGAATTAAATACTCCGCATCGAGAATTTCCAAAAGTTCAAGCAATGAATCAGGAATTTCCCAGCCGCTTTCGACTGCTACTTCCTTATCTCGGCGCCAGAACATAGCCCTATCGTAGAGAAGAGTTCACTTTCGGTACTACCTAATCAGCCAAATACACCCCTTTCACCCAGATATTTACCTCAGATTTGCGACCCGTTCACTTAATAACCCGCATCCGATGTGCTTACGGTCTAAGTTATGCCCATGCGCGATTCCTTTCATGATGACTTAGACGGCATTGGTACATCCCTTGTCGAAATGGGCCATCTAGTAAGCAAGGCAATGGAACGCGCCACCTCGGCTTTATTAACGGCTGATCTAAAGGTAGCCGAGGAAATAATTTCTGAAGATGACGCGATTGATGAAATGCAGCATGACATTGAGGCGCGCGCGATAAATTTGATGGCTCGTCAACAACCCGTCGCTGGTGATCTGCGTACTTTGGTCACCTCACTTCGAATGAGCGCCGACTTAGAGCGTATGGGAGATTTAGCACATCACGTTGCCAAGCTAACTCGCATGCGTTATCCCGCAGCAGCAGTTCCACCAGAGCTGGTTTTAACTTTGCAAGAGATGGGCAATGTGACATCACGCATTACTCAAAAAGCAATTGGGGTCATTGAATCTCGAAACCTTGAAGCAGCGCTACAACTTGAAAAAGATGATGATGAGATGGATATCTTGCACCGTCGCCTATTCGAAATTTTGCTTGATGATTCTTGGCCATACGGAATTGAAACTGCAATCGATATGACATTGCTTGGTCGCTATTACGAGCGCTGCTCAGACCATGCCGTATCGATCGCCCGCCGTGTCTATTATTTAGTCACCGGCGAATATGCAAATTCCGCAAATAACTAATTACTTCTTGCCCTGATTCGCAACTGTTTCAATTGCCGCAGCTGCAGCAGTTGGATCTAAGTATTCGCCACCACGTTTGATTGGTTTTAAATCTGCATCTAATTTGTAAAGAAGTGGTATTCCAGTTGGAATATTTAATTCAGCGATATCGGATTCGGAAATTCCATCTAGGTGCTTAACTAAAGCACGCAATGAATTTCCATGAGCAGTAACCAGAACACGTTTACCTGCTTTTAGATCAGGCACGATATTGCCATTCCAATAAGGCATCATGCGCGTGACAACATCCTTTAAACATTCAGTTGCCGGCATATCTGCGCCTAAGTCAGCGTAGCGAGCGTCACCAGTTTGGCTATATGGGTCATTGGCATCGATTGGTGGTGGTGGCACATCATAAGAACGGCGCCAAAGCTTGAATTGTTCTTCGCCATAAGTCGCTAGCGTCTCTTTTTTATCTTTACCTTGCAGCGCACCGTAATGACGTTCGTTTAGTCGCCAAGAACGACTAACTGGAATCCAGTGGCGATCACAAGCATCTAGCGCTAATTGCGAAGTATGGATTGCGCGACGCAATAAAGAGGTATGAACTACATCGGGCAAAAGGCTATTTTCGGCCAGCAGTTTTCCACCGCGAGCAGCTTCAGCTTCACCAGCTGCAGATAATCGAACATCTACCCAGCCAGTAAAGAGATTATTGGCATTCCATTCGCTTTCGCCATGGCGCAATAGGATTAATTCAAAGTTGCTCATGCCGCAATCCTAGATGAATTAAATCAAATGTGAAAATGCTTCAAGGTTTGCCAGGGATTCGCCGCGCGAAACCCGCCAAGCCCATTCCCGACGTATTGCGCTGGAAAACCCAATCTCAAGTAATGGATTAAATGAAGAATCGGCAACTTGCAATACGCTGCCAATTATTCGATCTATCTCTTGATTGGTAACTGCAGTTAATGGCAGGCGACCTACTAAATAAATATCTCGCAACTCGTTTATGGCAAAAGCTATGCCGTAGAGACCAGCATTCTTCTTTAAACACCATGCGTGCACTTGATCTTCATTTTCATCAGGTTTACGAATTACAAAAGCATTTATGCTCAGTGAATGATCTCCAATTACTAGCGCGCAATGCGTTTGTTGTTTCTTTTCACCAGGAAGTGTGATTAAGAAGGTATTTGCATTGCTTTGCTCAAAAGCCAAATCGTGAGAATCCAGAAATTCCAAAATTACTTCGTTTGGGCTAAGCGAACTCATTACTTAAGCACCGGCGATTTGTTTACGTGCAATTTCAGAAATTACTCGATCATAAATATCTAGAGTGCCGCGCGCAGTTGCATCCCAGCCGAAGTGCGAAGCATGCTCGACTGCGCCCATTGATAGCAAAACTCGGCGCTGTGGTTCGTTTAATAAGCGTGCCAAAATAGAAGACCAGGCACGCGGATCATGACCATCAACTAAAACCCCAGAAATACCGTCAGCAACCGCGGTACGCAGGCCACCAACTGCTGTTGCAACAACTGGAGTGCCACATGCTTGTGCTTCAAGTGCGACCAAGCCAAAAGATTCGCTATAGCTTGGCACGCAAACTAAATCTGCACTGCGATACCAATCAGGTAAATCATTGCGAGGAACAGGTTCGGCAAATTTAATAACATCAGAAATTGCTAACCAACCAACTAGCTCTTTCAGACGTTCCACTTCAGAAGTATTTGATCCTGATGAACCACCAACAATGTTTACAATCAAACCACTTCGTAAAAGAGGCGAGTGCTTTAACATTTCCGAAATTGCTCTAATGAGAAGTTCGGGGCCCTTGTGTGGCTGAATTCGACCTACAAAAGTAATTACGTGAGCATTAGCTGGAACGCTTAAGCGCTCGCGAGCTACTTTTTTGCCTTCGCCCGGGATAAATTTATAGAGATCAACGCCAGGTGAAACCACGCGCACATTATCTGGACAAGCTTCGTATAGCGATACCAGGCTAGCTGCTTCAGCATCTGTATTCGCAATCAATGCTTGTGCAGCCGCCACAACTTGCGTTTCTCCTTGCACTCGAATCATTGGCTCTGGAATTTCGCCTTCAGCCAAATTTAAATTCTTTACTCGCGCCATTGTGTGCATCGTATGAACGAATGGAATATTTAGAGCTTTGCTTGCAATCATCGCTACTTTGCCTGAAATCCAATAATGTGAATGGATTAAGTCGTACTTTGTTTCAGCAGAGATTTTCTTCTTGAACTCTTCGGCAATATCTGGAATTAATCTTGGTAAAACTTCTTTAGTGACACCACTTAATGGACCAACATTTAACTGAATTACGCGAACTCCGGGAGACACTTCGACAATATCTGCAACATCAGAATTAGTGCGACGAGTGAAAATATCAACTTCAACGCCCATGGCTGCCATACGTTCGGCGCTCTCGACCACATAAATATTCATGCCGCCAGCATCGCCAATTCCTGGTTGATCCAGGGGCGAGGTATGCACCATCAAGGTGGCAATACGTGCGTTCATGGTGAAAGGGTAACGTTGATTAAAACGTAGCGCTAAGTGAGCCGACTACGGTTCCACCACCAAGCACATCGACAACTTCGCCTTCGATTGTTATGCCTAATTTAGCGAGAGCGGCTTTCATCATTGGCCCATTTGCACGATTTCCGCCATCGGAAATCTTCCAGGCAATCGCGCTGCCATCAGCCAGCGACGCCAACATCACGCTTTCAGCGCCACCTTTTACTAAGAGTCCAGGAACGGCTCGCATCATGCGAGTGTCAAAGGCACCCTCGGCGAGAATCATTTCGGGATGTTTTAGGCAGGCATTAACAACTTTTGAAAATACTGGATCAGTATCTATTCGCATTTTTCTGGCAGCAACAGCAATAGATCGAGTACTCATGGAAAACAAAGGAGCGCCACAACCATCAATGCTTGTGCGAGAAATTGCACGACCAGTTAATTCTTCAATCTCATTTTTGATTGCAACTTGTAGTGGATGGTTGGCATCGCGATAAGTTTTTACATCCCATCCATTTACAACACAAGTCGCCAACATTCCAGCATGCTTGCCACTGCAATTTGCGGCTAATGAAGTTGCTGGTTTGGCTCCCCAGGAAATTCGGGCTTTGCGATCTATTGGGCGATCTGGCGTATTTTGTAAATCTGATTCTGCCAAACCAACGCTTGTTAATATTTCAAGAGCGACCTCTTGATGACGATCCGTACCACCATGGCTGGCGCAAACTAAAGCTAATTGCTCATCATTTAGTTCTAGCCCTAATCGCACCATCGCAGCGGCTTGTAAAGACTTAATAGCAGAACGTGGATACATTTCGGCATCAACTTCGCCAAGAGTTAATAGATCTGAACCATCGGAATTAATGACAATTAGAAATCCGCTATGCGTTGATTCAATTAAGCCGCTACGCACTAATTGCGCTAGAACAACGCTCATAATTAATCTGTCGAACGTGGGCTAGTAGACCAAATATGTGCCTGTAGGTTTTGTCCTTCGGCAGCCATGTCATACGCGTAGAAAAGTTCGCCTTCGACTAATCCGTATAGACGAACACCTGCCGTAACAATTTTTGCAGAAGGCGCGGAATAACCTTGATCCATTGCTAACTGAATCTTTGGCCCATCGAAATGACCAAGCCAGCCTTCAGTTATTCCAGTGTTATGTGAAATCACTACTTCGAGCACATTGTTTGGCTTAACCCGCCAGAATCCGGCCTCGCTCGCACCTGGACGAATAATTTCGCCATCATCATCGACAATCCAGGAACGCGAAAAGTAATTTAGAAACGGGCGACCATCATGATTGAAAACAGTTTCGGAGATAAATTGGAACGGTTTAATTGTTGGATATTCGCCATGACCTTTACCGCGCCATGTTCCGACTAGCCAAGCCAGTGGGTTTAAATCAGGGTGAAGACCTTCAGGAATCGTAAATACCATTATCTGCCAGTTCGCTTTCTACTATCTCGGTAGCGAGCGCTTTCGGGATCTCTGCGACTGGTAAATGCAAAGAACAATAATCCGGCGCCGATGACTAATGAAATCAGGCCAAGGAGAATTGAGGTTAAGAGCTCCATGCCTGTAAGTCTATCGGCTACTTACAGCTTTCTTACGGCCCACATGATCGCGAGCCCAGCAATTAATGTAAGTAGTAACTGAACAAATAATTCCATTTGCTAGTTACCTGCAACGATCACTTCTTGTGCTGCTGGAATTCCGGAAACTGAAAGCGTTGCGTCTAAAGGTGTGTTGCGCTTAACCACGGCGAGTGCAATCGGGCCTAATTCATGATGTCTAGCCACAGTTCCCAAATAACCGACTACTACCCCATCGTTCTCAACCGGAGTTCCAACTTTCGGAAAGTTAACTTCAGTCCCATCAAGGTGCAACATAACTAAACGACGAGGTGGATTTCCTAAATTATTTATTTTAGCCACGGTCTCTTGTCCGCGATAGCAGCCTTTATTCAGGTGTACCGCGCTATTTAAAAGTCCAAGCTCATTAGGAATAGATTTGTGATCTGTTTCAAAACCAATACGTGGCAAACCTGCAGCTACTCGCATCGCATCAAGTGCCCAAGTTCCAACTTGAGTCGCAACCGAATTAAAGGTTTCGATCATATTTATTAATTCATTACGTGGCACAAGTGCATATGGACCACCAATTTCATCCATTTTTCCGGGTGCTCGCAATACTGCAAATTCTGCAGTTGCGTCGTGAATTTCAACTTGAGCTCGAAATTTCATTTTTTCTAGATGTGAAATTAATTCGGCGCTTCGGCCCGGGTTAACTATCAGCCAAGTGGTATCACCATCATCAACTAAAAAGAATTGATGTTCGATGTGACCTTTTGGATCTAAAATCAAAGCGTGCTGCCATTGACCAGCCAACAAATTTTCGTGATCTTGAGTAGTTAAAAGGTGTAGCCAAGTTAAACGCTCTGGTCCAGACAATGCGACAACTTCGTAATGCGATAAATCAGCCCAAGCAGTACCCGCTTCAAGCGCGCGTTGCTCTTTTACTGGATCACCGAAATGCCAAACTGCACCTTTATCGGGGCCGTCCTCAACGAGTACGGCGCTCATTACTTACTTTCGGCTGCAAAACAAACTGAACAAGTGCCGTAAACCGCAAAGTGTGTGACATCTGTCTTAAAACCATAATCATCGGCTAACGCATTTACAAAATTAGCTGCTACATCGATAGGTGCATCGCCGACAGAGCCGCAAACTCCACAAACTAAATGTAAGTGGGTTAGCTCTTCAGCTGCATGATAAGTAGCACCGCCATGGCCTAAATGAGTGTGCTGAACTAATCCCACATTTTCTAGTGTTTCTAAATTACGATACACCGTTGAAAGATTGATGCCCGGATGTGTAAGGCGAACTTTCTCGGCTACTTCTTCAGGTGTTGCATGCCCGAGTTCGCGGACAGCAGATAAAACTAGTTCACGTTGCGGGGTTAAGCGCAAACCTTTATCGCGTAATTCGTGTTGATCGGCCATAAGCGAATTCTACTTAAATTTCTACAACTAATTCGACTGGAATACCTTTAGCGGCAATCACTTTACGTTCTTCACGCGCTCCAGCTGCCAGAATTACTAGAGTCCAAGCACCTGGAGCGGCAAAGAATCGAAATTGCCCGTCTGCGTTAGTTGGTACTTCTGCGGTGAATTCGCCAGTTGAATCCAATAATCGAACATATGCATTGCCAACGGGAGTTCCATTTGGAACTCCATCGCCTTCCCCGTCCCTGAGAATGACACCTTGAATTAAGGTTTGCGTTGATAAGTCAATGCCCGAAATATCTGGACCACCTGGAGTTGCACCACAAGTTCTCATTAAGCGCCTATCGCAACCGGAACGCCAACTAATGAACCGTATTCAGTCCACGAACCGTCATAGTTTTTAACATTTGAAACATTTAATAACTCATGAAGCACGAACCATGAAAATGCTGAACGCTCACCAATGCGGCAGTATGCAATTGTATCTTTTGCTAAATCAACTCCAGCGCCTACATACAATTCCTTTAATTCGGTATCTGACTTAAAGGTGCCATCTTCGTTGGCAGCTTTAGACCACGGAATGTTCTTAGCAGTAGGAATATGTCCTTTGATTTGTCCGCTTTCTTGAGGCAAATGAGCTGGCGCAGCTAGCTCACCACTGAATTCTGCAGGTGAGCGAACATCTACGATATTTAACTTACCAATTGCTGAAATAACTTCATCGCGGTACGCGCGAATTGAGTTATCACGCTCTTTAGCTTTATAAATAGTAGCTGTGCGAGTTGGTACTGTTGTTACAAATGGACGCTCATCTAGTTCCCAGCGCTTACGGCCGCCATCTAGCAATCGGACATCACCGTGACCGTAAATTTTAAAGTACCAGAAAGCATAGGTAGCAAACCAGTTGTTATTGCCGCCGTAAAGAACCACAGTGGTGTCAGTCGCGATTCCGCTCTTTGAAAGTAGAGTTTCAAATTTTTCCTTTGAAATTAGATCGCGAATTAAACCATCTTGTAAATCATCACGCCAGTGAAATGTAATTGCGCCTTCAATATGACCTTGTTCGTATAGCGAAGTATCTTCATCAACTTCTACGAGAACAACTGCAGGATTATTAAGGTTTTTAGCTACCCAATCGGAACTTACTAGTGAGGTTTCGCGTGACATAGAGATATTTTCCTTTTCTATTTATTAAAAATTGGCTTGAGGTAAAAAATTTAAACTTAGCGACGGGCACGAAGAAGCAGTAAATACACTTCGCAGCCTAAGCAGTAATTAAAGGCGGCATTTAGAAAGGCTGCTGCTAGAGCAAAGCCAGTAGCGATAGTGAAAACGATGGTTGCTCCAGATAGCAGGCCAGCAACAGCAATTGCTGCAAATACCAACCCGACTGCTTGAGCGAATTGCGGTGGTCGCACATCTTCAGGAATGAACTCACTTTTTAGGCGCGGCTTGATCAAACTTTTAAATAAAAATGCATAAGGCGTAAATTGAGGCCCTTTGGTTGCACCAATCAAAAATACGAGTAACTGAAAAGCAATCAAAAGTAGCGACTGTGTTGCGAGGGCGCTAGCCAATACAATAACTGTGAACGCTGCTGAAAATCTTGGACCACGTGCATCAATTACAATTGCAATATCTTTTTTTTCTAAAGTTGTCATATATTTCCTACATTTCTTGGTTGTGGGTTACTAAAACTGGGACAAATAAAGTTTTAGTTGCAACACAACGAGACAGCTAAGCGTCCGTAATCAAGTACGCGACGCTTGGTAAAAAAGCTATCCAAGGCTGAAGACATGTCATAAGAATAAAGAGGTCTAACAAAAAAGCCTAATTGCGAGTTACTTGCAGGTGTCACTTGATGGCTGCGAGTGCGGCTATAACTTGGTCACGCTTAGGCGCACCAACTGCGCGCCCGACTTCAATTCCTAAACTATTCAATATCAATGTAGTTGGGGTCGAACGGATATCTAACTTCCGAACTAATTCCAAATTTGTTTCCGCATCAATTTCAACATGGCGCACGTCGCTCAGATCGGTGACAACGTTTTCAAGCAAGGTGCGAGTCGCCCGACAAGGGGTGCAAAAAGCTGATGAAAACTGCACCAAGGTAGCCCGTGATCCTAAATCGCCACCGATTATGGAGGCAGTTAAAGCCTTACCAGAGATGGCTTTGGCTTGAATCTTTCCGCGAGTTTTTCGATACCAGAGGCCATATGCAGTGGCAGACCCCAACACGATAAGAATTGGTAGGAAAGATTTCACGAGAGTAGTCTGTGCCACTTAACACCTAAAACGCAACTGGAAGTGGGTGAGCGCAGATGGCAAGAGTTTTGCTACTTACAAACACTCTTGGTGCGAGTGCTGAAGTTCTGCCATCACTGGCATTGTTGCAACATCAGGTAAAAATAGTTCCGGCCGAAGCCAGCGTTTTAATTGATGTACCTGAAACGGATATCTTGTTACTAGATGCACGTCGCGATATTCCGGCTGCTAAAAATTTAGCGAAGTTGTTACACACCACAGGATCAGGTGCCCCAGTAATTGTCATTACGACTGAAGGCGGTTTGTCTGCTCTTAGTGCCGAATGGGGTATCGATGATGTAATTCTCGATACTGCGGGCCCAGCCGAAGTTGATGCACGTATTCGAATTGCGATTGGTGAATTTGCAGCACACCTTGCTGAAAGTGATCCATCATCTGGTGAAATCAGAACAGGTGAAGTTTCAATCGATGAGAATAGTTACACCGCACGAATTAAAGGTCGAGCACTTGATTTAACATTTAAAGAATTTGAATTGCTGAAGTTTTTGGCACAGCATCCGGGTCGGGTTTTTACTAGAGCCCAGTTGTTACAAGAAATTTGGGGATATGATTATTTTGGTGGCACACGCACCGTGGACGTTCACATTCGCCGGCTTCGTTCCAAACTTGGCCCAGAGCATGAAGCAATCATTGGTACCGTGCGAAATGTAGGGTATCGATTTACCGTATCAAGTGCCATGAAAGATGCTCAAGTATCTGAACGGATTTAGTTGTGCGCACTATTCTAAAATTGCATCGATCACTCATTGCGCAATTTCCAGAACCAGTAACTTCACACGAGATAACAACTTTTAAATCTGCTGATTCCGAGGAATGGTTGGCACTGAATAACAGGATTTTTATTACGCACCCAGACCAAGGTGATTGGGTGATGCAGGATCTAACTAATCGCATGAATGAAAGCTGGTTTGATGCTGATGGCTTCTTTCTGGCCCGCGATAAAGGTGAAATTATTGGTTATTGTTGGACGAAAATTCACCACGACCGGGTAAATGAAGGCGCTATTGGGGAAATTTACGTAATCGGCGTAGACCCAAGCACCCATAGTTCTGGGTTAGGCAAAGCTTTAATGCTTACGGCTTTACGTTATTTTCAAAGCAAAGACATCAAGGAATCAATGCTCTATGTAGATGCCGACAATCATGCAGCACTTATTCTTTATAAGAAATTAGGCTTCAACTAGCTCAGCACACATCTTGCGAAATGCTGCTGAGTGAGCATCTACATCAGCGCTTGTCGTGTCAGGACACATTAAGGCCATGTTATGAAATGGCGTAATCAAAAAGCCATCATTTAACATGCGTAAATGTATGTATTGCTCTAATTCAAAATCGCCAGCATTGTTTGCATCAGCACCAGTTACCGGAGCAACTTTGCCAAATATGTATTCGCCGCGAGCGCCTAAACGATTACAGCTCCATGGCAAATCAAATTCGGCAATAGCTGCATCTACGCCGTCAGACCATCTGGTGCCTAGATCAATCATGCGATCAAAGTTTTCTTTAGTTAGAACGTGAGTCAATGTTGCGCGCACCGCAGCAAGTGAAAGTGCATTTCCGGCCAAAGTTCCGCCAATACCACCAGTATCAATTATTTCTAGCTCAACCATCTGCTTAATTGAATCTGCGATTGCTTGAGTCATTCCAAAAGTTCCAGTTGGAATACCGCCACCAATTGCTTTACCGATTGTTAGGAAATCTGGCTTTAATCCGCGGTCCGCTGTCATTCCGCCAGGACCAACTGAAATTGTGTGGGTCTCGTCAATAATTAATATGGTGCCGTACTTTTTAGCAAGTTTCTGAACGGCCTCTAAGTAACCTGCTTGTGGCAAAACTATTCCAACATTAGTCATCGCAGGTTCCATCAAAATGGCGGCAACATCACCGTTAGCCAGCGCCTTTTCCATTCCCGCAATATCGTTAAATTCAACGACGCGAGTTGTTTGGTCGAGTGCAACAGGTGCGCCGATATTTCCTTCGCGGGCCACCGTGTTTCCACTCGCGTCTAAAGTTGCGAAAGTTTCATCTACGGAGCCGTGATAGCAGCGATCAATAACCACAATTTTTGAACGGCCTGTAAGCAGTCGGGAGTAGCGAATTACATGGCGATTAGCGTCAGTAGCCGAGACCGTAAATTGCCAAAGCGGTAGGCCGAATCGGCTAGCCAGTTCAGCCGAAACTATTGCCGCATCAGCCGTAGGCAACATTGCAGTTATTCCTTTACCAGCTTGCTCTCGTATAGCTGCAACTGTTGCATCAGGTGAATGACCAGTCATTGATCCGGTATCGCCTAAACAAAAATCAATGTAACTGTTTCCGTCGACATCAGTAAACCGTGCACCTTTTGCTTGCTCAATAAAGACCGGATAATCGCCAGGCCATTTTGCCATCCATGACATGGGAACTCCGCCGGGCATTGAAAGTTTTGCTTTTTCAAAAAGTTCGCCGCTTTTTGGGTGCATCTTTAAAAAGCGCTCTTCTTCGCGCGCGGTTAGTTTCGCTAGATGCTCACGGTTGATCATTGATAGTCCTGTTCTTTTTATTCTTCACTGAAAACAAATAGTGCTTCTATGTAATGCTCGCCAGTAATTCCTAAATTTGCCGCATCGGGTGGCGCAGTTTGCGGTTCGATGCAAACACCCTCAGCATCTTCGCTATAAACAACCCACCATGGCGCATCGCATTCAATATCAATGCGAGCTACATCTTCCCAAACAATTGCTGGAGTTCCAATAACTCCGGTAAAAGCATCGTCCCAAGGTTCAGGTGTTGGCTTAATTAATTCGCCAGTTGGTAGCCCATCAGAACCGCGCTGCATCATTTGATTTGCCGAAAAATCAATTACTGCGCTACCGCCACGATCTAAGTCACGAGCAAACCAAGGATGTAAACCCAACCATGCTGGCAAGTCGCAATCTCCTGGTTCGTATTCAAGTGACCAACGGATTGCATCGTCTAATACTTCAATTGTTTGTTCTAAAGTCGCACCACCATAAGGGGAAGGTAAATGCAGTAATGAACGTCCTGGTCCTATTTCTTGCCACGATGAAGTAAATCCGTAACCATGCAGCGCATTTGGTGGATCAAAGATTTGTGGCAATTGGTGTTCTTGGCCATTAGCGCCAGTAATTAGGCCATCGCGCACGCGGCCAGCCCAAGGCCCCATGCCATACCAGCCATAATTTACGGGGGTCCCACGAAAGGGCAGCGTGAACTGCATATCTCGCCAAATCAACGAAGCTATGCGAGCGCCTTGATCTAAATCAATATTTATTTGGAATTCAGCATCATCAATGAATTGCATTTCTATTTCCGCTCAAGTGCTTCGGTTAGTTCGAATGCACGAGGTGGTTGAGCTCCGGCACGCGAACAGGTAATCGCTGCTGCAACTGCAGCCCGATGTAAAACTTCGTGCAATTTGGAACCAGTTAAATTCAAAATCCCCGTCTGAGTTACAGCTTCGACAATTATTGCGCCTACAGTATCGCCAGCACCAACTGTGTCCACTACGGCGACCTTAATGCCCGGAACTTCAACAACGCCATCAGTCGTGACACCAACTAAACCATTGGCACCTCGCGTAATTACAACTAACTGCACGCCTTTTTCAAGACAGATTTTGGCTATACCGATTGGATCTTCATTTGGATAAAGTGCAGCGATATCGTCTTCACTGAATTTAACAACGCTGCTGATCTTTATCCATTTTTCAACTTCATCCCGATATTTAATTAAATCAGGCAGAACACTAGGTCTGATATTTGGATCAAAAACTATTGGTGCAAATTCACTTACCTTTACCGCCCAGTCATATAGAACTGTGGCACCTGGTTCGATGATTGTTACAAGTGTGCCAATTTGCAGAACTTCTGGTTTGTATTTTTCTGGATCTGGTAACCAAGCATCATCAAAAGCAAATGTGGCAGTTCCGTTAATTAGAAATTCATAGCTAGCAGAACCATCGGCACTTAAAGATACGGTTGCGGTACAAGTTGGTAAATCACTTGTTAGTGCTAAATCAAGGCCAACACCATCGCGAAGTAATTCTGCACGTGCAGATTTTCCGAATGCATCGGTAGAAATTCCGTCAATGAATTCGACTGCGTGACCCAGTCGAGACAACGCTTTGGCGGTATTCGCTGGTCCACCACCAACAACTGCAATTCGGTTAGGGGTACCTGGCAACAAGTCGATTAAGACTTCCCCACAAACCCAAATGCTCACTGCTGTTCACCTTTTCGCGCTAGAAACTCAGCAATAACCTCAACTCCAAGCAAGTGATCTTGAACTTGAGGTAAGCCACTAATTAGTAATACTCCTGCTAATCCTAATCCGTTCACATTAAGTGGCAATCCACCGCCATGAATTGCATGAAGCTCTTCAGATAAATCGTGCTTTAAATACCAATCAAAACCATTTTCTTCAGCAAATACCCGTTCACGCATTGTTGAGTTACCAGTTGCATGAACAACTCGAGCTTTGCGAGCAATCCAATTATCATTTTCTGGTTTCGCACCAGGTAGTGCGATATGAAATACCGGCCACTTTCCTAGTTGCACTTCGATTGTTATAGCAAGAGCTCGATCATGACCCAATTGATGAGCGATCTCACCTATTTCAATTGCATCACTTTGCGATAAAGATGGCAGCAATAAAGTATCTGCTTCTAATTGCAGACCAGCGCTAGTAAATCCACCTGTGGTATCGACCATGACCTAATTATGCGGTGACTGGCCCAATGCTCCAAGCCACGTCCTCATGGCGATCAATCACCCAGGCTGAATATTCAGATAGCTCTGGCGTTGTAAACCAAACTCCACCATCTCGGCCGGCAACCATCAGCGCAGTTGCAAGCGCATCGACAATTGCACCATTGGGACCAATAACTGTTGCTGATTTAGCACCAATTGCGATCATTCCAGTATGCGGATCATTTATATGAGCTCCGCGCTCATAAGTACCACTTGTTGCTATTGCGCCATCGGTAATTTCAAATGTTTGTAATATTTCTAAACGATTATCTGGGTTTACAACCCCGATTGACCATGGACGCTCAGGAGTGAACCCACCACGTAGCGCTAAATCACCAGCTGCATTTACTTGAACATGATCCGAACCAGCTGCTAACAAGATTTCGGCACATCTATCAGCTGCCCAACCTTTTACTAGCCCAGATGGATCAAAGCCACCACTGACTGACCAGGGATCAAAAGCCCCTTCAGTTAGTTCCTTTACAAAAGCACACAAGTTCCAGACTTCGATAACTTCTGGCGAACATTGTTCAATTTCAATCTCATTTCGGCGTAATTGCGAAATTACCGAGTTCTCTTTATAAGTAGAAAATATTTCATCAATGTGCTGAACATATTGAATTACTTCAGTTATGGCTGGATTAATGTCGGTGCTACTTGTGACATCGATAAATACGACGGTTCCCCAAACTTGGATTTCATGTTGGGTGCGCATTAGATTTTAGAGCCCGGCTTTAGCCATTGCACCTTGTAGTGATTTACGCCAACCGTAAGTTGTATAACTAGCACCTGAAGCACCTTGGATATTTGTTGATTGGGCTGCCAATGTTTGTTGCTTTAAAAGTGGAAGTGCATAGTTTGTGTATCTGTCGTTACGTCCTGACGGAGCTTGAAGAGCACGGGCATCGGTAATCTTTCCATTTGAAACTGTAATCTCTACTTGCACATTGCCATAGTTAACATTTACAACCGGACCAGTAAAAGTTCCATTTACAGATTTAATTGTTGGTGTTGGAGTTGCAGTCTTCGTAGGTGTTGGCGTTGGAGTTTGTACTTGAGAATGAGTAGGTGTTGGCGTTGGAGTAGAACTTTGAGTAGGTGTGGGCGTAGGAGTAGGGGTGGAACTTTGCGTTTGAGAAGGTGTAGCAGTAACAGTTGGAGTTGCAGAACTGGTTTTAGTTGCTACTGGTGTTGTGCTTTTATTAGTAGTAGCTGTGGTTGGGGTAGTTGAAGGTGATGACTTAATATCTACTGGTGGCTGTGGGGGGACATCTGCTGCCAACAACGTTCCCGTATCTAAACCAAGACCAGTTGTAGTTGCACCAAGTTGAGGAGGTGTAATTGAGAGCACTGCTCCTAACCCGCCAACGGTTCCAGCTGCAATTAGTAAAAAGCGTTTCATATCATTACCTCTTTTTATTCGGAGTGGAAAGCGAAAGCTTCATCATGGAATCGATTCTTGGGTACCCCTAAATCTTTGGCTGCTTCTCGTACTGCTTCAACGAGTGGAGCGGGGCCGCAAATATAGATATCAGAATCGGCAAACCTGGGAACGAGTTCTTTCAAAGA
>CAZFZK010000001.1:19338-27555 GCA_964523605.1 uncultured Candidatus Planktophila sp.
CCATCGGGTGGATTTTTCGGGAGCCCACTAAGTAATGAATGCGAATGCTGCCATCAGATTTAGCCGCTAAATAATCCATTTCTTCGCGTAAAATCAAATCATCTTCTTGCGAAGCACGAAAAATTACATCTAACTGAACGCCTGCGCGGAACTCTTCCATCAATGCACGGATTGGTGTGATGCCAACTCCACCGCCAACTAGAACCACATGTCGGCGTGATGCGCGGCCAGCGGTAAATGCTCCGTATGGACCTTCCATGAAAACTCTAGTGCCGGGTTTTAAGTCAGCCATTGATCGCGAATGATCACCTAAATCCTTTACAGTGATACGCAAGTAATGTGCAGTTGGAGAAGCGGAAAGTGAATAAGGATGTGAGGCGAGAGCATGCCCTTTTGCAATAAAGCGCCAACCAAAGAATTGTCCGCCTTGTGCTCCTAACTTATCAAGGTCGCGTCCGCGCATAATTACCGAAACCATATTTGGACCTTCGACCACAATCTTTTCAACTTTTAAGCTATGTCTAAATGAACGGTAAGTTGGAAGTGCGATGCGCCAATAAACAATACAGAAAACCATCGCGCTGTAGAGAAAAATCCAAAATGCTTTATTTAGAGGATGCGAAATAAACATCGGGCCATTTAATATCTGATGCATAAATGAAAGTGCAATTGCTAAATAAGTAGAAACGTGAATAGTCCACCAAGCTTCGTAACTTAACTTGGCTCGAGCTTTCTTATATGAAGTAACGCCAGCAGTTATCATGAAAATAAATCCGGCCAGTGCGGCCCACATCCAATTAAAGGTAGTTAAAATATTTATGAATTCGCCTGATATCTTCTCTTGGAATTGACCAGCATAGCCAACCGTAATTAGAAGGACATGGAAACCAATTAGATAAAGGGACCACGGGCCAAGCTTGCGATGCCAAGTAATAAGACGATCGTGTCCTACTCCGCGTTCCACCCAAGGAATGCGAGATACCAACAAAATTCCTAGTAGTGCGAAGTAAGTCCCAATAAGTGCAGCAAAGCGAGAAATTGTTTGAATTATCGAATAAAGGGAAGAGATATCTGATGCTCGTAGCGCTGTTAGTTCTATCGCAACTGTTAGACCAAGTCCCAATCCAGTAAGCAAAGCTGCCCAGTCGGTACCGGCTGCGCTGAACTTGCGATCTGATATTCGATTCATGGTTGTACTTAACTCGACTTTCCTGAGAATTATCTGGAAGGTAGGTGGGTGCTAGATCTGACTATTTTGCGCATAAAAGCTCCGATTTGGGCGTCAGTCCGGTCAGCAGATAACGATCTACAGCCGAATCCACACAACTTGAGCCACGGCCATGGCCGGTATGGCCGTCACCGTCGAGTGTAATCAGTTGCGAACCAGTGAAAATTTTTGCAAGCGATTGTGCCCATTTATAAGGGGTTGCTGGATCTCTGGTGGTTCCGATTATCAAAATTGGTTTGGTTTCTAATTTCTTAACTTTTATTCGTTCCACACTAGTTAACTTAGGAAAGTATCGGCAAGCTAATCCAGCGTAGGCCAAGTAAGGCCCAAATATTGGAGCGCTGGAAGAAAATTCAGCTACACCTTTTTTGAATTCTAAAACCGTTTCTGAAGTTTTTTGGTCTAGGCAATCAATAATTTGTAAGGCATCGTTTTCATTATTTAGATAACTGCCATTTTCTTGACGGCCGGCATATTGATCTGCCAAAGTCAGAAAACTGTCACCGGTTCCTAAACTTGCTTCCTTAAATGCATCTCGTAGAACCGGCCAACCTGATGCGCTGTCATATAAAGCCGATGCAATTCCAAGTAGTAATAAACCTTCAGTAACTTTGCGTCCAGATTTACTTCTTAATGGCTTAATTGCTGTGTCTGTAAGCAAATCTGTAATTTGATTTCGAGCTCTCTGCAAATCACCTTTTAATGCACAGGAACTACTTTGCAAACAATTGCTGATAAAAGCGTTTAGTGCTGACTCAAATCCGATTGCCTGTCCCAGCATGGCCTCGCGATTATTGCTATTAGGGTCAACTGCGCCATCTAATACAAATCGACCAACATTTTTTGGAAACAATGCGGCATATAAAGTTCCGAGGTAGGTACCGTACGACTTCCCTAGGAAATTTAGTTCTTTATCACCCAGGGCTGAACGTAGAATCTCTAAATCGCGAGCGCTATTTAGTGTGCTGTAGTTAATTAAGTGTTTAGTATTTTGCGAACATTTCGCGAAATAATCTCGGGCGTCGCTTATAAATAGTGCGAATTCAGCTTCGTCATCAGGCTTCGGATCTGCCGCAAAACTGGCATCAGTTTCAGCATCATTTAAACATTTAATTGCAGCGCTATCCCCGACTCCGCGTGGATCAAAACCGACAATATCGAAACGTTCCAGAATCTCGGGGCTAACAATGTATTCAGCGTTATAGGCGTAATCCACGCCTGATGAGCCTGGCCCACCTGGGTTTACGACTAATGAGCCAATTCGGCGATCTTGATCTAGTGCTTGATAACGCAATAAAGCTAATGAAAAAGCACCCACCGATAAATCGGAATAGTCAATTGGGACTAACAAAGATGAACATTGGTAATTTCCATAGCAATCCCGCCACTTTAAATTCTGAGATTGATATTGCGAAAGCGAAGACAGGGGTTCAGGTTCTGCAGCAGCACAACTAGTTAATAGTAAAAGTGCGGCAAACAATAGCGCTAACTTTTTTTGAATCATGCTTGAGCTAATTGGCACATTAGTGCTTCAAGCGTTAGCAAAGGAGCCGCGTTACGACTCAGATTATTGCGAGCAGACATGATCGCATCAATTTTTGAAACAGTTTTAGCAGCCGGAATTCTTTCCGCCATCTTAGAAATATCCGAACTAAATTCTTGGTTAATTAGCGCACCTGGTGTTCCGGATTGAATGAACATTACATCTCGATACAAAGTTGCAATATCAACTAATGCGCCATCTATCGAATCTCTAATCATTCGAGTGGTTCGCGACTTTTGTTCTTTTTCTAAATCCTTAATTGCTTTTGATCCACCGGTGGCCATACCTCGTCCAGTTGCTCCTTTACCCCATGCTTCGGCTAGCTCTGCACTCTCTTTTTCATCACGAGCGCTAGCCGCAACTTCGGCTTCTTCGGTAGCTAAATTAAGCAACGTTTCGGCTGCCTTAAATGCCGAAGCCACGTCATTAATCTGCATCGGTAATTTAATAATGGTATTTCGACGATTTCGAATTGTTTCATCGCTTGCCAAATATCTAGCCCTACCAATATGTCCTTGCGAGGCACGGGCAGCAAAATCGGCCATAGCCGGTGAAATGCCTTCTCGATTAACTAAAACTTCGGCAACATCTTTAGCGCTAGGAGTTACCAACTGTAGATGGCGGCATCTTGAGCGAATTGTGGGTAAAACATCGTGCAAAGTAGGCGCGCACAACAACCAAACTGTGCGGTTTCCAGGCTCTTCGATAGCTTTAAGTAAAGCATTGGCAGCAGATTCAGTTAAGCGATCTGCATCTTCCATTACAACAACGCGCCACCCGCCCATTGCTGGCGCCCATGCCACACGAGTAAGTAGTTCACGAATCTCTTCAATCTTGATTGATAAACCTTCGGTGCGAATAATTTCTACATCAGCATGCGTGCCAGCTTTGGCCGCTCGGCAATCGAGGCAGGTGCCACATCCGTCGCTGCTACAAATCAGAGCTGAAGCGAACGCAACTGCCGCAGATGAGCGACCACTTCCGGGTTTTGCGCGCAGTATTTCGAGCAGTAGTGGCAGCGCGACGGATAGGTTTCATAAGACGATTGCCTTGTGCGTCGCGAATGTTGTGGCGTAGTCCAGGAATTTCGCCAACACGAGCGATGATCTCTTGATGAATTTCTTCAATTGTCCGTCGGCCATCTACTACCAAATATCGCTCTGGATCAAGAAGGGTCAGCTGTAAATACTCCTGACGAATTCTTTCGTGAAAATCAATTGGTTCGACTTCTAGACGATCTTTACTCTTTAGTCGGCTTAGCCCAATTTCCGCAGGTTGATCAATCAAAATTGTTAACGTCGGAAAGAGTGACTCGGTCGCCCAACGTGAAATTCGCGCAACTTCGCCGGAGACCAGAACTCGACCAGCTCCTTGGTAGGCAATTGAAGAATCAAAGTAGCGATCGGTAATTACAACTTCGCCACGTTCTAGCGCGGGGCGAATCTTGGAAAATACATGATGTGCGCGATCTGCGGCATATAAAAGAGCTTCAGCACGTGGTGAAATTTCACCAGTTGAATGATCAAGCAAAATACGGCGTAAATCTTTACCCATTTCGGTGCCACCAGGTTCGCGACTGAGTAGAACTTCTTCGCCTTCTTCTTCTAGCCACTTCTTTAGTAATTTACTTTGGGTTGATTTACCACTGCCTTCGCCACCTTCAAAGGCAATGAAAATACCTTTTGTTTGGGCCCCAGTAATTGAACCAAGTTCACCTTTAATTGCATTTGCAATGTCACTCCAAATAGAAACATTTGGGCGATCTTTCATCTGGTGGTAAGAAACTGAACCAATTAATATGGCAAACAAGCCAGCGAACAACAAGGTTATAGCTGCGCCGTTATATGCCACCTCAGTATTGCGCACTTTAATTTGATATTCGCCGATGTACGCTGCAATTATTGGCGAAATCGCCAGAACCGCAACCAGAGTTACACGGATGATTGATTGCATAAACGCGAAGGTGCGACCACGAACATCATCGTGAACTTCAAGACCAAGCATCGTAAAGCCGGTAACCCAGCAAACGCCAGAGAATGCACCAAGAATGATCACAATAAAGACAGCTAATGTGAAGTTAGGAATTGCTGCGAGTAGAACTAAAAATGATCCTGCAATAGTTAGGGAAGCACCAAAAAGTCGGCGACGAGAAAATTGCGAAAATATTTTTGGACCAAATGCGATTCCAATAGCTAGGCCAGTAAATACCGAACCAAAGAGCACGCCGTATCCAGCATCTCCGCCACCTAAGTCACCTACGAAAGTACGGGCTAAGCCAATAACCGCGCCTGCTGCGATGAACGCACCAATCATTCCAACAATCAGACCACGAATGATCTTTGAACTACTTACTGCTTTATAACCTTCAATTAACGATTTACCGACGCTTGAATCTGCTTTCTTAGCTGATTCATGGCGTTTTGGAATCTCGTGCAAATGAAAAATCGTCCACGCACTAAATGCAAAACTTAAGGCGTTTATATAAAGTGCGATATCAATGGAAGTACCTTTGAAACTTGGGAAAGCCGATGCAATTGCGCTGCTAAACAGTGCCAAAATTGCAAAAAGCCCAGCTGCGATGGGTGCCGTTCCGTAAGCTGCAAAAAGTGAAACTTGGTTTGCACTTTCTAGTTTTTCTTTCGGCACCAAATTCGGAACGCTAGCATCTTTAGCTGGTGACCAGAAAAGAGATACGCACTCGACCAAAATTGTTGCGGTGTATAGCCAGAAATAGTTGTTAACTATTGGAATCGAAACATAGAGAGCGAAACGAATTACATCGGCAACCACCATAAGCATTCGTCGATCAAGTCGATCAGCAATAACTCCAGCAATCGGTCCTAGAAAAACAGCCGGAAGCAAACGCGCAATGAATACACCTGCGATTGCAAAGTTAGCTTTGGCATAACTTCCACCTGATAGTTGTTGAGCTAGCGCAGTTGTTGCGAGTAACCCCAGCCAATCGCCCAGTGAACCAAATGCCATCGCTTGCCATAGTCGGCGAAAAGCAGGGATTGCTAAAACACTTCTGGTCTCATCTGGTGCCGGTGCTGCCGGTCTTGGAAGTGTGTTGCTCACGGCTCAATCGTAGTGGGCTCGGTTTTTGCTTTCCCAGTGGCTGGTTTTCTAGTGGCTGCTTTCTTAGCAACTCGCTTTGTGGTCGCTTTTTTTACAGTCTTTTTTGTCAAAGTTGGCGCTGATTTGGCGACCTTCTTCCGACTCTTCTTAGGTCGTGCGGCTCCACCATTTTCAGCTTCCCAGGCTCGACGACCAGCTAATAATTCAAGCCCGCGTTCAATTGTCATTGCTTCGACCGTATCACCGCGTCGAAGAGTCGCATTTGTTTCACCATCGGTTACATACATTCCGAATCGGCCATCTTTAATAATTAAAGGTTTCTGAGTCGTTGGATCAATACCCAATTCTTTTAGTGGCGGCTTGGCAACTCCGCGACGACGTTCCTTTGGTTTTGAATAAATTTCTAGCGCTTCATCTAGGGTGATTGAGAATAATTGATCTTCAGAAGTCAGAGTTCGTGAATCAGCACCTGCTTTTAAGTAAGCACCATATCGACCGTTTTGAACTGTGATTTCATCACCTGCAGCGTTAGTACCAAGAGTTCGCGGCAAAGATAGAAGTTGCAATGCATCTTCGTAAGTAATGGTGTCTAGCGTCATTGTTGAAAGTAGTGAAGCGGTTTTTGGTTTTGGATCATCAGCTTTCTTGCGTTTTTTCTTTGCGCCTTCGACCACTGGTTCTTCTGGGAATACTTCAGTCACATAAGGACCAAAGCGACCACTTTTAGCAATGATCGGTAAATTAGTAGCTGGATCTATACCTAATTCGCGTTCACCCGAAGGTGCTGCGAGTAATTCAATTGCTTTAGCTAGCGTTAATTCATCCGGCGCTAATGATTCTGGCACGTTAGCTAATTTGCGAGTTTCGCCTTCGCCTTCTTGAAGGTAGGCGCCATATCGACCAACTCGAATTTCGATTTCAGGTGAAAGGCGCATCGTATTAACTTCGCGTGCATCGATTGCACCTAAGTCAGCCGATAATTCATTTAGACCTGGTTCGCCATCATGGCCATAGAAGAAATCACGCAACCAATCAACGCGTTTTGCTTCACCGCTTGCGATCTTGTCGAGATCTTCTTCCATGCTGGCAGTAAATTCATAATCAACTAACTTTGTGAAGTGTGTCTCGAGTAATCCAGTAACTGAAAAAGCTAAGAAAGTAGGGACTAAAGCTCGTCCGCGCTTTGAAACATATCCGCGATCTTGAATCGTGGCAATGATTGAGGCAAAAGTTGAAGGGCGACCAATGCCTAGTTCTTCTAATTTTTTAACGAGCGTTGGTTCGGTATAGCGCGCAGGTGGCTTTGTTTCGTGCCCTTCGCAACTATATTCGTCAACTTTTACGCTCTGCCCAATACTCATTGCTGGCAAGCGCTTATCTTCAGACTCTTCGCCTTCCTTTTCATCTACTAAATCATCATAAGCTGCCAAGAATCCAGGAAAAGTAATTACCGAACCATTGGCGCGGAAAATAGTTTCGCGGTTATCACTGGTTTTTGCTTCAAAATCAACGCGCATTTGCATTTTTTTAGCATCAGCCATTTGTGAGGCAACTGTTCGTTTCCAAATTAAGTCATATAAAGCGAATTCGTCGCGCGAAAGTTCTGGGGCTAATTCACCCGGAGTTTTAAAACTCTCACCTGCTGGACGAATCGCTTCGTGTGCCTCTTGAGCATTTTTTGTTTTTCCGGCATAAACGCGAGGTGCCTCAGCAACATGATCCGCACCATAAAGTGCTTTTGCAGATTCACGTGCAGCAGAAATTGCTTGGGCTGAAAGATTTACTGAGTCAGTACGCATGTAAGTGATATAGCCGTTTTCATATAAACGTTGAGCGATACGCATTGTGATCTGCGCTCCCCAACCTAATCGGCTACCAGCATCTTGCTGCATGGTCGAAGTTGTAAATGGTGGTTTAGGTCGCTCGGTACGAGGAGATTCTTCCATCGTCTTAACTACTAATGGAGCTGCCTTAAGTACTGCAACTAAAGATTTAGCGGCTATTTCGTCAAGAAGCAAAATGTTGGTAAGAGATTTTTCTTTTACTGCACCATCTGCCCCAAAATCAGCCGTTGTTGCAACGCGCTTACCGTCAACGCTTAGTAGGCGTGCGTTAAAACCTAGTTCACACTTAGCGGTCAAATCCCACCAAGCTGAAGAAATAAATGCCATGCGTTCGCGTTCTTTTTCTACGATTAAGCGAGTGGCGACTGATTGCACACGGCCAGCAGAAATTCGCGGCATCACTTTTTTCCAGAGCACCGGAGATAAGCGATAGCCAAATAAGCGATCTAGAACTCGACGTGTTTCCTGTGCATCAATTAAGTCGTAATCAAGATCGCGAGTATTTTCTACGGCGCTTTGAATCG
>CAZFZK010000002.1:0-26982 GCA_964523605.1 uncultured Candidatus Planktophila sp.
CGGTGATCATGGCCGAGCTAGTTTTAGGATCAGCACAACGAACGGGATCTTCGTCGATTCGTTTCATGTCATCTGCATTTGGCAATTCAGTCTGTTCAGGAACTCGAACAGATCCGATAGATAGCACGTGACTTAAAACGGTTATGCCACAGGTCTGCTGCAAGAAAGCGCGAGCAACTGCGCCTAATGCAACGCGAGCTGCCGTCTCACGAGCACTTGCACGTTCTAAAATTGCACGAGCATCATCGAAATCATATTTTTGCATCCCTACTAAGTCCGCATGTCCTGGTCGCGGGCGACTTAGTGGAGCGTTACGACCTAAATCTCTAATTTCCTCTTCGGGAACCGGATCGGCCGACATGACTTTTTCCCACTTAGGCCATTCCGAATTTCCAACTTGAATTGAAATTGGTCCGCCTTGAGTTAAGCCCAGGCGAATTCCACCCAAAATTGTTACTTTATCGGCCTCAAAGTTTTGCCGGGCTCCGCGTCCAACGCCTAGGCGGCGGCGCGCAAGATGGTAGTCAATATCAGCCGTAGTAATTTGTACCGAAGCCGGAATGCCCTCAATGATTGCACTGAGAGCTGGACCGTGAGACTCACCCGCAGTTAACCAACGCATGGCCTAATTCTCGCAGATGATTGGCTTTTATGTCGCCACATTAAGCACGGTGGCCAACAAGATAGATGGCGCGAAGGCTATTCGTTTCGGAAAATGTTGCTTCAGTATCGCAATTGTCACTAATTGCAGCCAAGAAATGCCGAGTAGTAGCAAACAGGTTGGACCTAAATTAGCTTGATTTAACCAAGGCGCTATTAAAAGCACTAACTTCACATCTCCCATGCCAATTACCGAGGTTAATCCAAAGAGTAAAAAGATGAGGCAGACGCTCATTGATAGCCGATTTAGTTGCATTCGGTGATTGAGCAAATACAGTGAAGGCCAGCCCATTCCTAAACCCCAAAGTATCGAGTGGTTGGAAACCTTGAAAGTGGCGAGATCTTGAATGATCACATACGCGCTCCAGGACCCACAGAACAACAGCGCAAAAGTATGAATAATCATGAGCAGAAAACTAATGAGGTCAGACTTGCATTCAGAACTAAGCGCCAAAAACTGTGCAAAAAAATCCTTACAAACGCTTAAGAGCTGCTTCGCGCATGAGAGGTGCAAGCTGTGAACGCTTGACTGAAGAACCAGTGAAAATAGCTATTTGGGAAATCGCTTGATGAACCAAAAGATCTAAACCATCGATACTTTCTAGCCCGACGTTTCGCCAGAAACCCATTAACGCGGTGGGCCAAGGGTTATAAAGAGATTCGAAGAGGAGCGCACTTGCTCCCGCAATTCCACCCACTAGTTCATCGGCTGCGCCAGCCGGTGAAGTATTAATAATCAAATCGTATTTTGACCAGACTATCTGATTGTCAAAACCAATAACGGTAACTGGGGCAAAGAGCGCTGACTTAATCAAGCTTGCGCTTCTATGTTCACTGCGACTTGCAACATCTATGCAAACTCCAACGCTATCAAAGGCAGCGATTGCGGCGCGCGCGGTTGCTCCTCCACCTAATATTAGGATGCTTTGAAATGTGGCATTCGTTCTTGCTGCCACACTTTGTTGAAAACCAACCACATCTGTACTTTCTACTTTCCAAGAGTCGCCGACTTTAATTAAAGTATTAGCACTTCTAATTCGCTTTGCTAGCTCGGAAGTTGGAAAACCTAAATCAACTAACTCTTCTTTTAGAGGCATCGTTAGTGAAAAACTATTAAGTTCTGGCGGCGTAGATTCCAAGTACTTTGCCAAGCCGCCAGCCTTAACTTCAACTGCTGTGTATTTAGCGGAAATTTCCAAATATTCGTAAGCAACCTGATGTATCACCGGAGATAGTGAATGCGAAATAGGAGATCCGAGAACTGCGCCATTAAAAGTTCTCATTCGAATGCTCCCGCCTTTCGATTTTTTTGATAGAGCATCTTCCAGTCATTGAATTCCGAAAACGACTTGGTAAAGCGGGTATCTCCGGGAGCTACGGTGATAAAGAATAACCAATCCCCTTCCATCGGGGCGATGGCCGCCTTAAGGGCCGCTAGACCTGGATTTCCAATCGGGGCTGGAGGTAATCCATAGTTTTGATAAGTGTTGTACGGCGATTTCAATTTGGTGGAGTTGTTGCTCAGGAAAATCTGACCCCGAGAGTTCTTCAAATAGTGAACCGTCGAATCAAGTTGTAACGGCATGCCAACAGCTAATCTATTTCGAATGACTCTAGAAATCTTGGCGAAGTCCTTGGTATCACCTTCAGCCTGTACCAGAGAAGCTAGGGTAATTAATTGCTGAGTACTCAACTTCCCAAACGGGTCAACAAAATCAATAGTTGAAATTGCCTTTGAGAATCTGTTCACCATACTTTGGATCGCCTCTACTTGGCTGGTTCCATCAGCAAAACTGTATTGCGCCGGGAAGAGAACGCCTTCTAAGCTTTTTACACCGAGCGGTAAGCGAACCTGCTTGGCTGATTCGGCAGGACTGGTTGACCAGTTTTTCGTTGCTTGCATTTGGGCAAATACTTCTGAATTCCAAGCGCCTTCACTGATCTTGATTAAATTAATAATTCGTTTTGGGTCTAATAACTGCTCGAGTGCGGTTTTACCACTAATTGTTAAGGATAATGAGTGCGAACCTGGAGCGATGCGGTCCGCTTTTGGATTAGCCACAGCAGCTCTGAAAAAACTCTCCGCTGAAGCTACCACTCTGGCATCACTTAGAATTTTTGCTATCTCTGCCCCGGTTGCGCCGGCAGCTATTGATACGACCACAGTCTTTTCATCCGCCGTAATAATTCGATCGGGATAGTTCGCATAGCCTGAGCCCGACTGGTTTATTTCGCGCATTCCAAAGGTGAAAACCAAGATAAACAAAGCTGCCACACTTAAGCGTTTTACTGAGTAACGGTTAAACATCATTAGTTTTTGCACTCTTCTGCGCTTTTTCAATAGCTAATCCTTGTTCCAGGATTGCCACAGCAGCTGCCATATCGATTCTGCCCCGTGCCTCTTTAGCTGAAACTCCACTTTCCCGCATCGCTTTTGTTGCCGAAACAGTAGATAGTCGCTCATCGATCATGGTCACAGGCAGGTTAAATTCCGCACGTAGTTGTGCAGCGAAAAAAGCTGCTTTTTGTGCGGAAGCACTTGACTCTCCGGAGAGATTTACTGGTTCTCCCACAAACAAGGCAATCGGTTCATGTTCAGTAATTAGTTCATAAATTTGCGCAAACAATTTAGGATCACCACTTGCGAGCGTGGTTAGCGGTGAGGCCAGAATTGAATCAGGATCTGAAATTGCGACACCGATTCGCACATCACCATAATCAAAAGCGATGCGGCGACCTCTTTGCATTTGCGTTATAGCGCTGCCACAGCAGCTGAGATTGCAGCTAGCGCTTCGTCCGATTTGCTCGCATCGCTGCCGCCGCCTTGAGCGAAATCATCCTTACCGCCGCCTCCACCACCAAGAATTGTGGAACCAATTTTGACTAGCGCACCGGACTTAGCGCCTATGGCGCGGGCAGAATCTGATGATGCAACAACTAATACTGATTTGCCGCCATCAGAACTGATCAGGGCAATAACACTTGTGGCAAAACGGTTTCGTAGATCTAACGCAATCGTACGTAGGTCATCGCCGGAAATTCCATCAGGCAACACTGAAGTGATCAGATCAATATTTCCGACCTTCTTAACTGAACTAGCGATCGAAGAGACATTGCCAAGCGCCTGCGCTGAACGAACAGCGGCCAACTCTTTTTCAATATCCTTAATCTTTTCCAATAAATCATTTATACGTTCTGGGAGCTCCTCAACTCGCGCTCCTTTAATGATCTGGGTTAGAGAATTCAAAAGCAAATGTTCGCGAGCTAAGAATTTGTAAGCGTCGACACCTACGAGTGCTTCGACACGACGAACACCGGCGCCGATTGACGATTCACTTAAGAGTTTGACGACACCCAACTGACCTGAACGTGAGACGTGAGTTCCACCGCAAAGCTCTCGCGCCCAGTCCCCGACACTTACCACTCGAACTGTGTCGCCGTATTTCTCACCGAATAGAGCCATGGCACCTATTGCTTTTGCCTCTGCTTGAGACATGCTCTGTGCTGTCACTTCTAAGTTATCTAGTAATAACGTGTTTACTCTCGACTCAACTTCATTCAGAGCCGAGTCACACACCGCTCCGGTTGCTGGAAAATCAAAGCGGAATCGGCCGGGAGAGTTTTCGGATCCGGCCTGAGTTGCAGTTTCACCGAGCACTTCGCGAAAAGCCTTATGCACCATGTGTGTTGCAGTGTGCGCGCGGGAAATAGCGTCACGACGTTCTAGATCAATTGTCGCCAGAGCGATCTGACCAAGTGAAACTTCTCCACTTACCACTCGCCCACGGTGAACCGACAAACCATTGACTGGCGCTTGCACATCGTCGATTTCTATTACAGCACCATTAGCTAATTTTATAAAGCCTGCGTCTGCTAATTGGCCTCCACCTTCGGCATAGAACGGCGTGCGATCTAGAACTACTTCGACATCATCGCCAGTCTTTGCACTTTGCGCGATAACACCATCTACTAGCAACCCATTAATTTTACCTTCGGATTCAGTGTGGGTGTAACCCAGGAAAGTAGATAAACCCGAACCATCGGCGATCTGCTTGTATTGCGAAAGATCAGTATGCCCGGACTTTTTCGCACGAGCATCGGCCTTCGCACGATCCTTTTGCTCTTTCATTAAACGCTGGAAACCATCAGTATCAATTTGCAGACCGACTTCTTGCGCCATCTCTAGAGTTAAATCGTATGGGAATCCGTAGGTGTCATGTAACTTGAACACTTCTTCGCCGCCCAGAGTTGAAACTTTCTTTGCTTTCAAAGCGGTGGCTGCTAAATCAAATATTTGGGTCCCGCTCTTAAGTGTTTGCAAGAAACTTTCTTCTTCAGCTACAGAAACTGCCAAGATCCGTTCTTGTGCTGCAACTAGTTCTGGATACTGTGGACCCATAGCACCAATAGCGGCTTTGGTGAGCTCTGAAATAATCGGATCGTGTGAACCAAGTAGGCGCATATTGCGAATTGTGCGTCGCATCATGCGGCGTAAAACATAACCGCGACCTTCATTCCCAGGTGTAACACCATCACCAATAAGCATCGCGGAAGTACGGGCGTGATCGGCGATAACTCGTAACGAAATATCAGATTTCTCAGCGCTTCCATATTTGATGCCAGTTAAAGAGCTGGCCATGTTCAGAATCTGCATAGTGGTGTCGATTTCGTAAATATTCTCAACACCCTGTAGTAGCGCCGCTGTGCGTTCAAGACCTAACCCAGTATCAATACTTTTTGCCGGTAATTCGCCCAGAATTGGATAATCGTCCTTACTTGTTCCTGCGCCTCTTTCATTTTGCATGAAAACTAAGTTCCAGATTTCTAGGTATCTATTCTCATCTGCAACTGGCCCACCTTCGGCCCCGTAAGCCGGGCCACGATCGTAATAAATTTCAGAGCACGGTCCGCATGGTCCTGGCACGCCCATGGACCAGAAGTTATCTGCCATGCCGCGACGTTGAATTCGTTCCTTTGGGACACCTATTTTGTGATGCCAAATATCGGCAGCTTCATCATCGTTATGGAAAACCGTTACCCATAACTTTTCTTCTGGAAAACCATAACCACCTTGGGCTATTGATTTAGTAAGAAGTTCCCAAGCTAGAGCGATTGCTCCCTCTTTGAAATAATCGCCAAAGGAAAAATTTCCACACATCTGGAAAAACGAAGCGTGACGGGTAGTTTTTCCCACTTCATCAATATCTAAAGTACGAACACATTTTTGTACCGAAGTGGCCCGAACATATGGCGGCGTAACTTCACCCAAAAAGAATGGTTTAAACGGAACCATGCCAGCATTAACTAATAGCAGATTTGGATCATCGGCAATCAAGGAGGCCGAAGGGACGACGGTGTGTTTTAGTCCTTGCGTATTCTCAGATTCGAAAAAGCGCAGCCAACGTGACCGTATCTCGGCGGATTCCACTATTACTGATCACTCTGCCTTAGTTTTTTTAGCTTTACGCTTCTTCGAAGCTCCGGCAGCGGACATTAAAGCACCAGCGATCTTTAGTGCTGGTCCGCCTTTATCAACAAAACTCGAGGTGGCTTCGGAAGCCTTACTGGATATGTTTTCGACATTTTTAGTGATTTTGTTAAAGCTTTCAAGCGGCCCGTTAACCAAAGTTACGGTTTGAGTAACGCCATCAATCAGCGGAACAGTTTCCTCGGTGATTGACTTTAACGAGACTTTCGCTTCATCGATAAGACGCCCGAAACGGATTACGGCGTAGGCAATTGCCACTGCGACCGCAAAAAGCGAAACAGCACAAATTATTAAGGCGATACCACCAGCGCTCATAATCTTCCTTTCAATTCATTCCTAGCTAAATCCTACCGCTTAGCCTCTTAACTACTTCTTATCAGCGACTTCTGGAACCCAATCAATTGCCGCTTCCTTGCGCTGGGCAGGTGTGATTGGAGTTGGTGCACCAGTAAGTGGGTCGCCACCGGACGCAGTCTTTGGAAAGGCGATCACTTCGCGGATCGATTCAGAGCCACTTAAAAGTGCACAAACACGATCTAACCCAAGAGCGATTCCGCCATGAGGTGGAGGGCCATAGTTGAAGGCATCTAATAGGAAGCCAAACTTGCTATTGGCTTCTTCATCAGTTAAACCGATAACTTCGAAAACTTGCTTTTGAATATTGCGATCGTGAATACGTATTGATCCGCCACCTAATTCGGTACCGTTTAGAACTATGTCGTATGCGTAAGCAAGAGCCGATGCAGGATCATCTTTAAATGTTGTGGCGAATTCGGGCTTTGGCCCAGTAAATGGATGGTGCACCGCAGTCCAGCCACCATTATCGGTTGGCTCAAACATTGGTGCATCTACAACCCAGAGAAATTCCCAAGCGCCTTCGTTAATTAAGTTACAACGCTTACCAATTTCATTACGAACAGCGCCCAATAAGTTTTGTGAGGCCACACGTTCTCCGGCAGCAAAGAAGATTGCATCGCCATTAGATGCACTTGCCGCCGAAACTATTCCAGCCAATTCTTTTTCGGAAAGATTCTTCGCAACTGGCCCACCCAATGTTCCGTCTGCGTTGACCAAAATATAGGCAAGACCTTTAGCGCCGCGTGCTTTTGCCCAATCTTGCCAAGCATCTAGTTCGCGACGAGGTGAATCTGCTCCCCCTGGCATCACAACTGCGCCCACATAAGGGGCTTGGAATACCCGGAAAGGTGTTTCACTAAAGAAAGTTGTTAGTTCAACTAACTTCTGATCAAAACGAAGATCAGGTTTATCCGAACCATAGTCAGCCATTGCATCTGCATAAGTCATTCGCTTTAGTGGCAATGGGATCTCATAGTTAACTGTTTCACGCCATACGGTAGAAACAATCTTTTCGGCAATCGCCAAAATATCGTCTTGATCAATAAATGACATCTCGATATCGAGCTGCGTAAACTCAGGTTGGCGATCTGCTCGGAAATCTTCATCGCGGAAACATCTCGCGATTTGATAATACTTTTCCATGCCAGCAACCATCAAAAGTTGCTTGAAAAGTTGTGGCGATTGGGGCAACGCATACCAAGAACCTGGTTGCAGGCGAACTGGAACTAAGAAGTCGCGTGCACCTTCAGGGGTTGATCGAGTCAAATATGGGGTTTCTATATCTAAAAACTCTTCAGAATCCATCACTCGTCTAATTGCCGCAGTAACTTTTGATCGCATACGTATATTGGCAGCCGGCTTTTCGCGACGTAAATCGAGGTATCGATACTTCAAGCGAACTTCTTCGGAAATATTGGCTTCATCACCGCTATCAACTGGAAATGGAAGAGCGGCTGCTTCGCTGAGCACGATAACTTCATCAGCCATAATTTCGATTTCACCCGTTGCAACATTTGAATTTTCGTTTCCAGCCGGACGCTCAGAAACCACACCTGTGATTTTCAAACACCATTCGGCACGCAACATGTTCGCGATGGCTTCGTCACGGATAACAACTTGAACCCAGCCAGTGGCGTCTCGGAAATCAATGAAAGCAACCCCGCCATGATCGCGGCGGCGCGCTACCCAACCAGCCAATGTGATGGTCTGGCCAACTTGGCTCTTACGAATTGTGCCTGCCCCGTGTGTACGGATCACTTTGGCTACCTAGCTTTCCTTTTGTCCTAAATCCAACGTACTGGTCCGACGCCTATTTCAAAGCGCTGGCTAAGGAGTCGAGTCTAACCGAGTTCACAGATCCGCTGCTCATCTCTTTAACTTCTACTAAGCCACTGGCCATTTCTTCATCACCGATGACCAAAGAAAAACGCGCCCCACTTTTATCTGCCATTTTCATCGCAGTTTTCAGGGCTCGGTCACCGAAAGCGAGCTCGACTTTAAAACCATCAGCGCGTAAGTCGGCTGCGCATTTAAGGGCCACCGATTTAGCGGTTTGTCCCATCGGAATAATGAAAAGATCACTGACGAAATCAGTCGGAATACTGACGTTTTCGGCCTCTACAGCAAGCAGGGCACGATCAAGTCCGATTCCAAAACCTATTCCAGTTATATCTTGGCCACCGATTTCTCCCATGAGTCCGTCATAGCGGCCGCCGCCACCAATACCGGATTGCGCACCTAGCAGATCATGAACAAATTCAAAAGTTGTACCCGTGTAATAGTCCAGGCCGCGAACCATACGTGGATTAATTGTGAAGGTAATACCCATCGCGGTTAAGTGACTTTGAACTTCTGTGAAATTCGCTTTTGATTCTGGCGATAAATAATCCAACAATATCGGAGCTGAAGACATCGCATTTCGAACTTCTTCGCGTTTGTCATCAAATAAGCGAAGCGGGTTTAACTTCGCACGTTCTTTAGTTTCTTCATCCAGATCTAGCCCTGCGATAAATTTCACGAGATCTATCCGATGCGCAGATCTAGATTGCGCGTCGCCCAACGAAGTCATCTCGAGGCGATATTTAGTCAGACCTAACTTCTTAAAACCGGCATCTGCTATCGAAATTATTTCTGCATCCAAAGCTGCGTCGTGAGTTCCGATTGCTTCAATTCCGATCGAATAGAACTGGCGATATCGCCCTTTTTGCGGACGTTCGGCCCGAAAAAAGGGACCGGAATAATAAACTTTTGCTGGAAGTGAACCGCGATCTAATCCGTGTTCGTTAACTGCGCGCAGAGCTCCAACCGTTCCTTCGGGTCGCAGGGTGATTGAACGACCGCCACGATCTTCAAAGGTGTACATCTCTTTTGAGACCACATCAGTAGAGGCTCCGATGCGAGTGAATAGTTCAGTGTCTTCAAATATCGGTAGCTCTAACAACTGATAGCCGGCGGCGCTGATGGTGTTTTCTAAGGTTGATCGGACCCATGAGAAAGCATTACTGCGCGGAGGAACGTACTCACTAACTCCTTTAGGTGCTTGGAACTTCATTATCTACTCAACCTCGCCGCTTCAAGTAAGTATGGATTGTTCTTGCGTTCGATGCCAATCTTAGTTTCTTGATGATGTCCCGGGAGTACCCTTATTTCATCTGCCAAAGGTAAAACTTTTTTGCTGAGCGTTTTCATCATGTCGTCATGAGATCCAGTTGGTAAATCGGTTCGGCCGATTGACCCGGCGAAAAGCACATCGCCACTAACCAGCGTTTCTTCATCGACTAAAAACATCAAGGATCCACGAGTATGACCAGGGCTATGAATCGCTTTGATTTTCAAACCAACTAATTCGAATTCTTCGCCGCTCTTTAGTTCCTTAACTTCATGAGGTTCCGAAAAAGTCATTCCAGCCAAAGTCGCCCCGAACTCCGGGCTTACAGCTGCTGCGGGATTGCGCAAAAGAGTTCGATCTTCGTTATGAATGTAAGCCGGAATTCCATAACCATCGCAAATTGGCACGACTGAAAAAGTATGGTCTAAATGACCGTGCGTTAAAAGCGTCGCTACTGGTTTTAGCCGATGCATGTTTAACAGATCAGCTAGTTCCATTGACACATCGGGCATGCCCGGATCGATAACGATGCACTCTGATCCTTCGCCAGTGGCCAAAACCCAACAATTAGTGGCGTACATCTGAGCCGGGAAGCCCGCAACTAGCATCGCTACCCCACCCTTCTACGCTCAAAACGGGGATCTGGTAATTACCCATTGGAAATACCCTAGGCGGACAGGGTACCTTTACCTTTCCAACCAACGACGTACTGCAGCAATGATTTCGATTATTTTTGTACAACGTCACCCGAATGTTCCACCAGCTATCAACTAACCCAATAGCGAAGGCTCAACCAGGAAATCCTGCAAAAGCTACCGCGCTGAAAGGATCCACAATGACCGAGAATCCAGTAACTCCTACCCAATCACCCGCAGTTGTATCTGCCGCTGCAGCACTAATTGGGGATCCGGCTCGATTCGGTCGCGTTGGTGAAGATGGCACTGTTTACGTAATTACACCCGAAGGCGATAAGCCAGTTGGTTCTTATCCAGGTAAAAGTAATGAAGAAGCACTTGCTTACTTCGTTCGAAAGTTTGAAGCAATCGCTTCCGAAGTAGCGCTCTTGTCTGCGCGCATTAAATCCGGCGCGATGGTACCCGGAGATGCAACGACTGCAGTTATTAAATTGCGCGAACAAGTGCGTGAATTAAACGGTGTTGGTGATCTTGCCGCACTAGCAGTTGCAGTTGAACAACTTTCCCCACTGATTGAAGATCATCGTGGGGCGTACGAAGCTAAGAAAGCAGCTGAAGAGATTGCAAAAGCTGAACGCTTGGCTCAAGTATTAATTGAAAAGGAAAAAATTGTTGCAGAAGCTGAATCCCTAGCGGAATCAACCAGCTGGAAAGCCACAGGAGATCGACTAAAAGCACTGCTCGATGAGTGGAAGTCGGCACCGCGTCTAGATAAGAAGACCGATGCCGAACTTTGGAAGCGCTTCTCTTCATCACGAAACAAATTCGATAAGCGTCGTCGCACTCATTTCGCTTCCCTAGAGGAAGTAACTGCTGTCGTATCTGAGGCTAAGAAGAAGTTAGTTGCCGAAGCAGAAAGCCTTGCGACATCAACTGATTGGGTTGCAACTGCTCGCCGTTTCAAAGCTCTAATGGATGCCTGGAAAGCTGCCGGTCGCGGAAAGATGAGCGATGACACCAAGCTCTGGGCAAGATTTAAGGCATCCCAAGATACTTTCTTCGCCGCAAAGAATGCTGACTTAGAAAAGCGCGAAGTAACAATGGCCGCTAACCTAGAAAAGCGCAACGCGCTAATTACTGAAATTGAATCACTCTTGCCAATTACCAACTTAGCGGAGCAGAAGAAGGCCCTAAGAGAGTTGCAAAATCAGTGGAGCAAAATTGGTATGACTGCCCGAGATAAGCGCGCTGCGCTCGATGCTCGCTTGGAAGTTGTTGAAGCTGCTTACAAGGAAGCTGAAGCGGCAATCTGGCGCAAGAGCGATCCTGCCGCAAAAGCTCGTGCCGCTGACGTTGTTCGTCAACTTTCGGAAGCTATTGCAAACTATGAGAAAGTTGCAGCAAAGGCTACCGCCGCCGGAAACACCAAGAAGGCCCAAGAGGCTTCAGATTCCGCTGCTGCTCGTAGAGTTTGGTTAGCCGAAGCCGAAAAGAATCTTGCCGAATTTAGTTAAAACTTTCGCTTAGTTATTGAAAGTTCGATAAACATCGTAAACGCCTTCAATATTTCGCACCGCACTTAATACCGCATCAAGATGTGTTGCATCAGCCATTTCAAAAGTAAACCTAGAAATAGCAGTACGGTCCTTTGACGTACTTACGGCCGCGCTCAAGATATTTACATGTTGTTCTGAAAGCGTGCGTGTGACATCGGCCAAAAGTCTTGAGCGATCGAGCGCCTCAACTTGAATATTTACTAAGAACACACTGGCGGCTCCAGCTAACCATTTAACGGCCACTACTCGTTCACCCTGATTTGCCATTAGATCGCCAGCATTGATGCAGTCACCTCTATGAACCGAAACTCCATTGCCTTTGGTAATAAAACCCATAATCGCATCGCCCGGAACTGGAGTGCAGCAACGCGCTAACTTCACATAGACATCACCGATACCGGCAACTTCAATGGAACTACTACTGCGTCTAGTTGTCTGCACTCCCGTTGGAAAGGTGGGAACTGTTGGCTCGGGGTGGGAGTCCTCATCCCCCATCGAGGCAATTAGCTTCTCAATTATGGATGCCGAAGAAACATGACCATCACCAACTGCACTGTATAGCGCTGATATATCCGGGTAATGCAATTCGTGAGCTAGTTCTAACAAGGCGTGACCAGCGAAAATTTTCTGTAGCGGAAGACCAGCTTTTCGCATTTGCCGGGCAATCGATTCACGCCCTGCTTCGATAGCTTCTTCTCGACGCTCCTTGCTAAACCAAGCTTTGATCTTGGAACGCGCTCGAGGACTCTTAACAAAATTTAACCAATCGCGACTTGGCGCAGCATGCTCGCCTTTATTCAAAACCACTTCGACTACATCGCCATTATTTAATTTAGATTCCAATGGAACTAAACGGCCATTTACTTTTGCACCTGCGCATCGATTGCCGACATCAGTATGTACTGAGTAAGCGAAGTCCACTGGAGTTGATCCACCGGGAAGAGCTATGACGCTTCCTTTAGGCGTAAAGACGAAAACTTCAGGCGAACCTAAATCAAAACGTAACGAATCCAGGAACTCCGAGGGATCTTCGGTTTCTTTCTGCCATTCATGCAATTGGCGTAACCAAAGCATTTCTGGCGATGACGAGTTGGCTTCATTTCCTTGCTTATATTTCCAGTGTGCTGCAATACCGAATTCGGCTCGGGAATGCATGTCATATGTACGAATTTGAATCTCGATGGCTTTACCGCTTGGCCCAATTACCGTTGTGTGCAGCGATTGATAGAGATTGAACTTCGGCATTGCGATGTAATCCTTAAAACGACCTGGAACTGGCGACCATCGTGCGTGGATCGCACCTAGAACCGCGTAACAATCACGAACATCTTCAACCAATACCCGGATTCCGACCAAATCATAAATGTCATTGAAATCGCGGCCTCGAACTACCATCTTTTGATAGACACTATAGAAATGTTTCTGTCGACCAGTAACTGTGCACTTAACGCCATCAGCTAGCAGATCTGATTTAACCGCTTCAATAACTTCATTGGTCAACGTAACTCGAGCAGGATTACGTTCGGCAACTAGACGTGAAATTTCCAAAAACTTTTTTGGTTCTAATACTTCAAAACTCAAATCTTCCAGTTCCCACTTAATCGCATTCATTCCCAATCTATGCGCGAGAGGTGCATAGATATCGAGGGTTTCACGCGCCTTACGCTCGGCTGACTCTGGGGATACGAATTTCCAAGTACGCGCATTGTGTAAACGATCAGCTAATTTGATCAGCAATACCCGAATATCCCGAGACATAGCTACGATCATTTTCCTTACCGTTTCAGCTTCGGCTGTCGGTCCGTAAGTTAATTTATCTAACTTAGTTACCCCGTCCACCAAAAGTGCGATCTCTTCGCCGAAATCTTTTCGCAGCTGAACTAGTGAATAAGAAGTGTCCTCTACTGTGTCATGCAACAAAGCAGCGATCAAGACTGCTTCGTTTAAACCGAATTCCGCCAAGATTGCAGCAACTGCAACTGGATGAGTTATGTACTCTTCGCCAGATTTTCTGAGTTGGCCAGTATGAGCTTCTTTGGCCACTAAAAAGGCACGCTCAAGATTTCTGAAGGAATCCCCTGGATGGTGCTCTGCTAAAGCACTAACCACCGGCGCTAATAGAGTGTCCATGATCGGATTCTAGTTAACAACTCGGTGGTTAGTTACTTAAAACAGTTAGTTACTTCTTCTTACCTTTGCGTTTTGGTTGATTACGTGGGCCACGGTTTTGACTGTTATCTGAACTGACCTCAACTGAAACGCTGGAAACTCCGCTACGTGCATTGACGCGCTTCGTCAAAGCAATCATTGCTGGTTCACGTTCACGAAGACCAGAAAGGACCTGTGGTGCGATAAACAGAGATGAATAAGTACCGATCGCTAAGCCGATAAACAGAGCTAATGAAAGGTCCTTGAGTGTTCCGGCACCTAGAAGTCCAGCACCAACAAAGAGGATCGAACCAACCGGAAGTAACGCGATAATCGAAGTATTCAATGATCGAACGATGGTCTGATTTACCGCCAAGTTAGTCGCTTGCGAGAAAGTTTGTTTTCCGGTCGTAGTAATAGTTCTAGTATTTTCGCGAACCTTATCGAAAACAATAACGGTGTCGTATAACGAATAACCTAAAATAGTTAGGAAGCCGATGACCGTTGCTGGCGTGACGTCGAAACCGACGAGCGCGTAGATTCCAACAGTAATCACCACATCGTGAACAACCGCAACAATCGATGCGATTGCCATTTTAGGTTCGAAAGCCAGAGCTAGATAAAGCATTACGGCGAGCAAGAATGCAATTAAGCCATAGAGGGCTTTCTTAGTAATTTCTTTACCCCAAGATGGACCAATAATCTGAGTATCAATAGTTTCAACATTAATCGCAAACTTCGCGGCCAAAGCATCTTGGACCGCATTTGATTGGACGTTAGTAAGAGAACCGGTTTGAACGCGAATCTTCTCATTACCAACAGTTTGGACAATAACTTCTGAAGTTACGCCCGCAGATTCAACAGCTGCGCGTGCTTCCTCAACTGTTGCTCCAGCTTTAGTAATCGTGTAGCTGGACCCACCTTTGAACTCAATACCTAAATGCAATCCCTGAAACAAGATTGTTCCGATTGAGATTGCCAAAAGAAGTGTTGAGATCGCATACCAACGTTTACGAGAGGCGATGAAATCAAAAGAAGTCTCGCCACTATAGAGACGTGCACCTAGCGTTGTTCCGTGTGCCATTGTTTACGCCTCCATGCCTGTGTTTGATACTTGAACATTATTTGTCTCTTCAATTCCTGAGCTCTTCTTTGAAAGACCAGATAGCGGATGACCACTTGCGTAGAACTTCCACTTCGACAGAATTGTCATCATCGGTTTAGTGAAGGCAAAGATCACCAGTAGATCTACCAGAGTGGTTAAACCTAGAGTGAATGCGAAACCGCGAACTCCGCCAACAGCCAAGAAGTAGAGCAGTACTGCTGCAATGATCGATACCGAGTCAGCAACCACGATTGTTCTACGAGCTCTAACCCAACCAGTTTCAACTGCGGTGCGCAGTGACTTTCCTTCTCGCAACTCATCTCGGATACGTTCGAAGTACACGATAAATGAGTCAGCCGTAATACCAATGGCCACAATGATTCCGGCGATGCCGGCTAATGTGAGCGTAAAGCCGATCCATTCACCTAGTAGTAGAACTAGTAAATAGATCAAGCCGGCTGCAACTGTTAGTGAACCAACGGTCACGATTCCCAGTCCGCGATAGTAAAGAACTGAATAAAGGAGAACGAGTCCCAAACCTAATCCACCGGCAAGCAAACCAGCTGAAAGTTGATCAGAACCAAGCGTTGGTGAAACTTGTTGCACTTCGCCACGATCGAATGCCAGTGGCAATGATCCGTACTTAAGAACGTTAGCTAGATCTTGTGCCTCTAACTGTGTGAAATTACCTGTAATTTGCGCACTACCACCACGGATAGCTTCGTTAATACGTGGAGCCGAAACAACTAATCCGTCTAGCACTATTGCTACTTGATTCTGAGGTGCGGTTAAAGACACCACACGAGCGGTTTGATCACCAAATGCCTTGGTGCCTTCGCCATTAAAGGTTAAAGATACGAACCAGTTTCCACCAGTTGTTGTGTCAACGGCAGCAGTTGCCTTAGATACCTGACGGCCAAGAACTTCAGCTCCGGCCAAAATATATTTAGCTCCACCGTCGGTTGAACAAGCAAGGATTACAGCAGTTGCGACATCGCTACCGGTTCCTTGGCGATTTTCTGGAATGGTGCAATCAAGAGCTGCATAAAGCGCATTTAACTCGGCGCTAACTCCGGCGGGAGGCGCGGCTGCTCCGTCTGTCGCTTTTGTTGGGACGCCAGAACTTTCGGCGAGAACTTGGCGGAAACGCAGTTCAGCAGTTTGACCCACTAACTCAATTACACGTCGACCACTTTCGCCTGGTACCGAAATTACGATCTGACGATTAGTACCTGAACCTTGAGACGCAACTTCGCTTTCGGCCACACCTAGTGAGTTAACACGTTGGCGAATAATCGAAACTGCTTGATCAATTGCTTCAGAAGTTACTTTGCCAGTCTCGCCCACGCCTAAACGTGGTTGCAATGTGACGCTGGTACCGCCTCGAAGGTCTAGACCTAGGCGAACGGCAGTGGCCCCTTGAATAAAGACGGCTGCAATTAATAGGACAAAGGTTCCGGTCAAGATCGCTAGTGTGCGACCTGGTCGACCGGTGGTCTTAACAGGTTTTGTAGGTGTTGACATAAGAGGTGAGTCTAGGCGTCATTTAGCGGTGTGTCGAAAAGCGAGGCAGTCCCCGCAGGCGCAACTTTGCCCAAGTGGGACCAACCCAGAGCAGTCGCTACTCGGCCACGCGGAGTTCGGGCCATGAAGCCGTTGCGAACTAAAAACGGCTCGGCTACTGATTCGACCGTTTCGGTCTCCTCGCCGACGGCGATAGCTAACGTCGACAGACCGACTGGTCCACCACCAAATCTCTCGATTAGAGCCGTTAAAACTGAACGATCCAAACGATCTAGCCCAGCAGCATCAACTTCATACATTTCCAGAGCATCGTTTGCATGCTCGAGAGAAAGTTTGTTCGAACCTTTTACTTGCGCATAATCGCGGACTCTACGAAGCAGTCGATTAGCAATTCGCGGAGTCCCGCGGGATCGGCTGGCGATTTGCTCGATTGCTTTGGCTTCAATTGCTAAACCGAGCAACGTTGCCGATCGGGAAATAACTTGAGCCAATTCAGATTCCGCGTAAAAATCTAGTTGGGCCGTAAAACCAAATCGGTCGCGCAATGGGCTCGGCAGTAATCCTGCTCTAGTAGTCGCTCCAACCAAAGTAAATTTTGGTAGATCTAATGGAATAGCAGTTGCTCCGGGGCCTTTACCGACCACTACATCTACTCGGAAATCTTCCATAGCTAAGTAAAGAAGTTCTTCAGCCGGACGAGGTAACCGATGAATCTCATCAATGAAGAGAATCTCACCTTCGACCAACGAAGTAAGAATTGACGCCAAATCACCAGCGTGGGTAATTGCCGGCCCGGATGAAATACGAATCGGTGCTTGCATTTCTGCCGCCAGAATTAATGCCAATGTAGTTTTACCGAGACCCGGTGGTCCACTAAGCAAAATGTGATCAGCACACGTACCACGATGTTTGGCAGCTGTTAAGAGAACATCAATTTGTTGTCGCACCCGCTCTTGACCAATAAATTCTTGCAAATCTTTCGGGCGCAGCGCCCCTTCAGCCGACGATTCATCGAGTCCAGCAGCGGGTGAAATTAATCGATCGTCGTTAGCCATTATTTGCGACCACCACTTTGCAGTGCTCTCTTTAATAGTTCGCTCATCTCAAGTTCGGCTGGTTCGATTCCGTCGGCTTGCAATTCACTGACCACAGTCGTGATAGCCCGATCCGAATCCTTTGGTGCAAAGCCCAATGAAATCAGGGCATTTGTCAGCTGTTCACGCCAAATAGGTTGATGACTGGCCACTCGTCCACCCTCGGATAAGTCAGATAGTTTTCCTTTTAACTCAAGAATTAATCGTTGTGCACCTTTTCGACCGATGCCTGGTACCCGTTCTATTGCGGCAATGTTTTCAGCGGCAATAGCAGTAGCCAATTCCTCTGGTGATAACGAACCAAGAATTGCTAAAGCAACTTTGGGGCCGATGCCACTTACGGTTTGAACTTGTTCAAATAATTGCTTTGACTCTGAAGTCAGAAAACCATAAAGAGTCAGGGAATCTTCGCGCACAACTAGTGAAGTATGAAACGTAACCACTGTTCCTAAATTTAAATGTGCTGCTGCGCTTTGAGTCAAATTAACCGAAAGACCAACTCCCCCAACTGCAATGACAGCCCGATCTAACGAGATCGCTTTGATCTCACCAGTTAACGTGGCAATCATTTCTTATTGGTTCCTGTCTTCTTGAGCAAAGCTAATCGATTCTTTTCTTTAATCAAGGCATCGGCGATCTTGGTATTTCCGCCACCTCGCCAGATATGACAGATTGCTAAGGCTAATGCGTCGGCACTATCGGCTGGCTTAGGAGCTTCGTCCAACTTTAGAATATTTAAGACCATCTTACCTACCTGTGCCTTGTTGGCTCGGCCCGATCCAGTAACGGCCGCTTTAACTTCACTCGGAGTATGCATTACAACTTTTATCTGATTACGTGCAGCTAGCAACAGCGCAATTCCTGCGGCTTGCGCTGTTCCCATAACGGTGCGCAAATTATGCTGCGAGAAAACCCGCTCGATTGCAATTACATCTGGCTTAAATTCGGTAATCCAAAGTTGAATCTCACGCTCAAGTTGCAATAGACGAGATTCCGTGGGGTCTGCAGATGAAGTAAGGATTACGCCAACTGCGAGCATTCGTAGCGGAGAGCCGATAGCACCTTCCACTACACCGATGCCACAACGAGTTAAACCCGGATCAATACCCAACACTCTCACTTGCTAAGCCTAGATAAGGCCGCTTGATTGTTAGGCGAGGCTCGCCATTACTTCATCAGAAACATCAAAGTTACTAAATACGTTTTGTACATCATCTAGTTCTTCGATTGCATCAATAAGTTCGAAAACTTTAGTTGCGCCTTCAGCATCTAGTGGAATAGTCATCGACGGCAAAAATGAAGAGTCGGCCGATTCGTAGTCAATGCCCACAGATTGAAGTGCAGTGCGCACTGCTACTAAATCACTTGCCTCACATACGACTTCGAAAGATTCACCTAGGTCATTTACTTCTTCAGCTCCAGCATCTAGAACCGCTTCAAGAACCGTATCTTCAGTGAGTTGGCCGTTCTTATTAACAATGATCACGCCTTTGCGATTAAATAAATACGAAACTGATCCGGGGTCGGCCATACTGCCACCATTGCGGGTAACCGCAACGCGAACCTCAGAGGCTGCGCGATTTCGGTTATCAGACAAGCATTCGATCATGATTGCAACACCATTTGGTCCGTAACCTTCATACATAATTGTTTGCCAATCAGCGCCACCAGATTCCAGGCCCGCACCACGCTTAACAGCTCTCTCAATATTATCTGCCGGCATTGAATTCTTCTTAGCTTTGGCGATTGCATCAAAAAGAGTTGGGTTACCGTCAATATCTGGCCCACCATTGCGTGAAGCAACTTCAATGGCTTTAATTAACTTGGCGAAATTTTTCGCGCGACGGCTATCGATAATTGCTTTCTTATGCTTTGTCGTTGCCCATTTGGAATGGCCGGACATTTGATACCCCCTAGAAGTTTCATCGAAAGTACCGATGAAAGTTATGGCACTACTTTACCGCAGCGTTTTCCAGAGCTGGACGCGCAACCGATTCGATGAAAAAGCGATGAATACGATTATCGCCAGTTAGTTCGGGATGAAAACTGGTAGCGAAAAGTCCATCTTGCCGTACGGCAACCGCATGCTCAAAAGTAGCCAGAACTTCAACCGTTGCACCGACTGATTCAACCCATGGCGCACGAATAAATACCGCGCGCACCGGCGGATTGGTAATGCCTTTGAATTCCAAATCCGTTTCGAAGGAATCAACTTGCCGCCCGAACGCATTTCTGCGCACTGTTATGTCGAGTCCACCAAAAGTTTCTTGCCCTACAGCAGCATCAATGATGCGGTCTGCCAACAGAATCATCCCCGCGCACGAACCGTACACGGGCATTCCCGCAGCGATTCGTGCTTTAAGGGGTTCGAACATATCGAAACTTCGAGCTAGATTTGCAATCGCAGTTGACTCTCCACCTGGAAGAACCAAAGCATCTACTGCCGCTAATTCGCGGGGTCTGCGAACAATGCTTGCACTTACACCACATTCTTCAAGTGAAAATAAATGCTCACGAAAATCACCTTGCAGAGCTAAAACGCCAACCCGCATTTGTGCTGAACCCTAAATTACCAACCGCGTTCAGCTAAGCGATGGGCAACAGGCAAATCGGCAACGTTAATTCCAACCATTGCATCGCCTAACCCGCGCGAAACGTCAGCTAATACTTTTGGATCGTCATGGAAGGTTGTGGCCTTTACGCACGCCGCTGCACGAGAGGCTGGATCTCCAGATTTGAAAATTCCAGAACCGATAAATACGCCATCGGCGCCCATCTGCATCATTAATGCCGCATCGGCTGGAGTTGCGATTCCGCCTGCTGTGAAAAGAACTACTGGCAATTTACCGGTTTGAGCTACTTCTTTAACCAAATCAAAAGGTGCCTGCATATTTTTCGCGGCTACATAAAGTTCATCTTCACGAAGTGAAGTTAAACGGCGAATTTCACCACCGATTGCACGCATATGTGTCATCGCATTTGATACGTCGCCAGTTCCGGCCTCGCCTTTTGAACGAATCATGGCTGCGCCTTCATTAATTCGACGAAGCGCTTCGCCCAAATTAGTTGCACCGCAGACGAACGGCACTGTGAAGTTCCACTTATCAATATGGTTTTCGTAATCTGTTGGAGTTAGAACTTCTGACTCATCAATGTAATCAACACCCAAGCTCTGCAGAATCTGAGCTTCAACGAAATGACCAATACGCGCTTTCGCCATTACTGGAATTGAGACAGCCGCTTTGATTTTCTCGATCATGTCTGGATCTGACATGCGAGCTACGCCACCTTGCGCGCGAATATCAGCAGGCACTCGCTCGAGCGCCATGACAGCAACTGCGCCAGCAGCTTCAGCAATTTTTGCTTGCTCGGCATTGACGACGTCCATGATCACGCCACCCTTTAGCATCTCGGCCATGCCGCGCTTTACTCGTGCTGTTCCTACGTTCTGGCTCATGCCGATGCTCCTAGTTAAGTTTGTTGGCAAGTATTTGGCTCGCGATCAGGGTGCTTACTCTACTTTGAAACAGGTGAAGTTGGCGCGCTGAGCGTGAAATCAGGCTTGCGCGCTGTCAAAGCTACCCAGATAGAACCCGGTGCGAACTTAATTTCGCTGCCATCTGCCAATGTCCAAATGGTTCCCGATTCCGCATTTGGCCGGCTCCAGTTAGCTTTATATGAGCGAGCATCTCGCAAGATATAGCCAGTTCCAGTTCCAACGGTTTGCGAGAATGGCGTGTATCCACCGTCGGCACTTCGATAAATCGAATTCGACATCTCAACCTCTTGAATAACAAAGGTAGTAGCACCTAATTGTTTCCCACTTGCGGCCAGGTTAGGGACGCCAGAATTGCTGAAAAGCCAACGGCTTTCACTCTTTGACCAAGTTGCTTCGTACTTAGAAGCCGGCCAATGCACAGCAACTGAATCAATCGCTACGCCACCTTTCGGTTGAGTACCGAAACTCCAACCTATTGCCTTAGAAACTGCAATCTCTCTTTGATCACTCTTCGCTTTTTCTAGCAATAGGTCTCCACGTAGCACCATATTGTAAGGAGCAGAACGAGATTGATCACGCGTGTAGATAGTTGGCGATGAATGTTGTGCACCGTAATCCCAAAGATTGGCATTTGATATAACACTTAACATCGCGCGCTGCGCCCCACTGTAAGCAAAGACCACTTTCCCGAATTGAGACAAAATGTCAATGTCAGATATTCGAGCACTCCGAACGGGTCCTATCTCCTGCGGAATTATTGAAGAAAAAAGCGCAGCTAATCTGGTTAACCCGCCCTCTACTTGTTCGATGTAAACCAAATCCGCATTCTCAATACCAATTTGTGGTCGAGCGGCCGACGTGTCATCGATTTTGACTGCAAGAATCGGGCCATCAGCTCCAACTCGCCCACTTAATGAATTGAAACTTTCTTTCGTTTGCGAACTTTTGGTTTCGTTATTACTTGCACAACCCACTAGCAGTAATGAACAGAGTGCGAGTGCAAAGAATTGTTTAGATCGCATCGGCTTCGAATTCATAAGTAACAGGCAACGGCGCTTTGCCGGCCAGGCGGAATAATCTAAACACCAATTTGCTTCGAATAAGTTGGGTACGGGTAACTGATTCGACGTGGATAGAAATTGCAATTTTTATCTTGTCGGTGAGTTGCTCAAGTTCTACTAACAGGGCTTGATCTGACTTTGCGACAATACTTTCACGTTCGGCCAGCATCATTCCTAGTGCCCCGGATAACACACTTTCAGCGCTAGACCGATCTTCGATATCGGCACTGCGAGCTTGGTAGGCACTAGCTGTTAATAAAAGCGATGTGGCCGGATCCGTAATTGCGCTACGAGAGATTTCCAGAGCGATTGCCGCTCGGCGTTGTAACAGGGAATCTAAAGTCGCCCAACTAGTCTCGACCCGATGATGTAAACGATCCAATCGGCCAGCCGAAAAACTTAGATACCAGAATGCCACCAACGCCAAAATTGCAAATAGCAAAAATACTTTCATGGTCAATCTCTTCCTAACAATCTAGTCCAAGATCTATTCTCAGAAGTTAGAGAAACTTTCTGTCCCTTGACCATCGCCAATTCATAGACTTCGAAAATTTCTTCGCCCACTTGGCTCCAATCGAATCTTTGGGCATGCAATGCACCAGCTGTCGCTAAGTCTTTTCGTTTAGTCTCATCTCGTAAAAGATCAATGATAACTTTGGCTAAACTTTCCGAGTTTTCTGATTCGAAGAGAGCGCCATATTGACCATGACCTAAGACATCTGCGAACGCTGGAATGTCACTTGCAACTACAGCCGATCCCCCAGCCATTGCCTCAGCTAAAATAATGCCAAATGATTCGCCGCCTGTATTAGGTGCAATGTACAACGAAACACTTGCTAAGAAGTTAGCTTTATCTCTTTCGCTAATTTTGCCTAAGAATTCAACTCGATGTCGCAGTTGCGGATCTACTTTAGCTAGAACTTCTTCGCTGTCGCCAGGACCGGCAATCAAAACCCGAATATCCGGAATAAATCGAGAAATAATTGGAAGTGCATCAAGTAAAACTGGCAATCCCTTGCGATCTTCTTCGAATCTTCCAAGGAAACCGATGGTATTGCCTTGCCATTGCTCGCGCGCTGTTCCATCACGATAGTTATCTGCATAGATCCCATTTGGAATAACAATGGCATCAGTTTCTAAGTGCGCAGTCAGTGTTAAACGAGCGGACTCACTAACTGCAATGCGGGCCGAAAGTTTCTCAATCACTGGTTCCAGAATGGGTCCAATAGCAACGATAGCTTTTTGGTACTTGGCTGCGGCATGGAAAGTTCCGACCATTGCGCCTTCGCCAGCCCAGCAGGCAAGCAGAGATAGAGATGGGATCGCTGGTTCGTGCAAATGCAATAGATCAAAGTCACCTTCGTTGATCCAACTGCGTACCCGACTATTAGCGACAACTCCGAACAGAACGCGCGCGACTGCACCATTGTAAGGAATCGATACAGCGCGACCGGCACTTACTACATACTCCGGTAAATCTTCACTTTCAGTTGCTGGCGCAAGCACTTCAACATGATGACCATTGTTAATTAGGAATTCAGCCAAGTCGCGAATGTGGTTTTGAACTCCACCAGGTACATCCCAACTGTAGGGACAAACAATTCCGATTCGTAATTTTCGATTAATCATGAGCGCTCAACAAAATCCCCATCAACCCAGATACGCTGCAGCATGTGCCAGTCTTGTGGATGTTGTGCGATACCTGCAGCAAAATTATCGGCGCATAACTGAACTGTCTTTGTCACCTGCTCGCTTTCAGTTTCGCCTCTGGCTATTTCAACCTTACGGAAATCAATATGAATTCCGGTGTTGGTATATGAAACATACGCAGTCAACAAATCAGCATTGGTTCGAATTGCAAGTAAGGCAGGCCCGGCCGGCATTCGCGCTATCCCATTAAAGAATTTAACATCTATTCCGCTGCGCGATAAATCGCGGTCGGCAACTAACGCCACTAACTTTCCTTCACGTAGTCTGCTTGCGAGCGTACCCATTACACGTCCATCAAGTGGCAAAGCTTCCATACCTATTGCTTGACGATATTGCAGAAATTTACGAAATAACTTCTCAGGTTTTAAACGCTCAACGACCGTAACCAAAGGGATTCCTTGGCTACAAAAGTAAGAACCGGCATGATCCCAGTTTCCAGCATGAGGTAGCGCTACCACTACACCACGCTTACTTCGCACCGGATCAAGCAGAAGATCAACATCAGTTACCGAAACCGTCGACTGAATTCGTTGAGTGTCCCAGTCAGGCGAACGAAATGTGTCGCACCAATAACGTAAATATGAGCGCATTCCAGCCTGCGCCAAATCTTGCAACTCCTGCTCTGAAAGATCTGGCAGTACCCGCTTCAAATTACTTTCTAATCTTTGGAAGCTCTTTCCCTTTTTAGAACTCAACCGATCGGCAAGAAATTCAAAAAGTTGGTAGGCGGTTTTTTCCGGCAACCATCGAACAATCCGCCAACCGGCAAAGTACGCTAGAGCTGATAAATCTTCGCCGCTCATTACCTAGTTGCTTTCCGAACAATAATTATTCGTTGCAAAACCGTGAATACACTGGCAATTGATAAGACCCAAACGCCAATCGCCAAAATATATGGAACACCTAAGCCAGTGAACCCAATTGCAGTTAGCAAAATTATTAAGCGTTCGGTCCGCTCGGCAAAGCCGCCCTTACACTCAATCTGCAAGCTTTCAGCTTTTGCCCTGATATACGAAACTAAGAAACCAGCCACAATTGAGACAAGTAAAACGTATGACAGTACATCGTTACTTTCTGCTAAATAAATTAGTAGCCCGAGTGCGATGGCTGAATCCGTGACTCGATCAATAGTGGAATCTAGGAAGCCACCCCATTTGCTCGGACCTTGGGCTGATAAACGTGCCATAGTTCCATCAAACAAATCACTTAGTGCCAATGCGCAGATAGCAATCGTGCCGCCAAAAAGATGTCCATTTGGATACGCAACGAGTGAAGTCGCGATAACCCCGAGGGCACCTAAAGTCGTGACGGAATTAGGAGTCAAGCCGATGCGCAGCAGACCGCGCGCGGTTGGTGAAATTATGCGCACCACCGCGGGCTTGAAAATGTCACTAATCATCGTGTCCCATCGTAGGCTGTAGACATGAGTTCATCTAACTTACGCGTGCATGTTTATGGCCACGAAAGTGCCTATTTGGCAGAGGTGGCAGCCCAGTTTGGCGCAACCGTAAGTGATTCCACCGAACTGGAATCAGATTTGGCGATCTTTGCGGTTAACCCAAATACCGGCATCTCCCCCGAATCCATCGCAATCTGGGAGTCTCTTGATGATTATCTGATGCCCAGACTAATCGTCGTAACTGGTCTGACTGGAAATGATGGCGACTTCGAAGATGCCGTGATGTTAGCCAATCGAGTTTTCGAGCAATGTGTTACACCTTATTTGGTCCTACATGATGATGCAGGTACGCCGTGTGCTCTGATTTCATTAGCCGACTTGAAAATAACTAACTATCAGGATGGCTCAACAGTTGAAATCGAGAGCGCTGATGAACATAAAACGTTAGTTAGTGAATTTCGTGATGAATACTTAATTGCAATCGATCAGATGGGTCCTGATGCTTTCGCTGCCGGCCTCTTATTCCCAGCGGTACCTCTTGATTTCCAGACCGGTCTTGGGATCAAAGAGGTTGAGCAATATTTAAATCAGCTTTAAATCACCAAGCCGCTGAAATCAAATCACGCGACTGACTTAACAATTGTGGCAAGACTTTGGTCTGACCAATTATTGGCATGAAGTTCGCATCTCCTGCCCAACGAGGAACTACATGCTGGTGAATATGTGCAGCAACACCAGCACCAGAAATCGCACCTTGATTCATTCCCAAATTAAATCCGGCAGGTGAACTAACTTTGCGAAGTGTGGTCATTGCATGCGCAGTAAGTTCGCTGATTTCATTACGTTCGGAGTCAGTTAAATCAGTCAGATCAGGAACATGACGATAAGCGCAGACTAATAAATGTCCCGCGTTATATGGATAAAGATTCATTACAACGTAGGCTTCTTTGCCCCGTGCAACAACTAACCCTTCTTCATCACTTAAAGTTGGGATCCGACAGAATGGACATTCCACTTCGTTTCCGGGTAACGGGCGATTATCGCCAGTTAAATACTCCATACGGTGAGGCGCCCAAAGTCGTTGCCAAGCATCGGGAATACCTGCCCCACCTAAATTGGCTGACATAACTAAACCTGAGTGCGATCAGCGACGATTTTCTTAATCTCGGCAATCGCTTCGGCTACCGGAATTCCATTCTTCTGTTCGCCATTGCGGTAACGGAACGAGACAGCCCCAGCATTTTGATCTTCCTCGCCTGCAATAACCATAAAAGGAATCTTGGCCATCTGAGCGTTTCGAACTTTCTTCTGCATACGATCATCGGATGCATCTAGCTCGACTCGCAAACCAGCTTTTCGCATTTCAGTGATGACATCAGAGAGATAAGGTGTAAATGCATCAGCAACTGGAATACCGATTGCCTGAACTGGTGCTAACCATGGTGGGAATGCACCGGCGTAATGCTCGGTAAGAACTCCAAAGAACCGTTCGATAGATCCAAAAAGAGCACGGTGAATCATGACCGGACGTGAACGAGAACCATCGCTATCGGCATACTCAAGTTCAAAACGCTGCGGTAATTGAAAATCGACTTGGATCGTTGACATCTGCCATGTTCTACCAATTGCATCTTTTG
>CAZFZK010000003.1:0-26541 GCA_964523605.1 uncultured Candidatus Planktophila sp.
AGCGTCTTCCTAAGTCACGTCCTGCAACAACAACATCATTCTCAGTTGGTGGCGCAGAAGGTTATATGACCGCTGGTGCATATGCTGATGGTGCACTCGGTGAAGTATTCCTAAAGCTTGGCAAGCAAGGTTCAACACTTGCCGGTGTAATGGATGCCTTCTCAATTGCAGTATCAATTGGTTTGCAATACGGCGTACCGCTAGAGACCTTCGTAGAGAAGTTCACTAACTTGCGCTTCGAGCCAGCTGGTATGACAGATGATCAAGATATTCGTATGGCGCAATCAATGATGGATTACATCTTCCGTCGTCTAGCCCTTGATTACTTGCCATTTGAAACACGTAGCGCAATGGGTCTATACACATCAGCAGAACGTGCTCGCGCACTTGAAACTGGCGAATACACCCAAGATGTTGCAGCTGTTACCGAGACCTTGTCTCAGTCAGCAGCTCCAGCAACACCGGTTGCGCCAGCGGCTCCAGCAACCAGTCCTGTAGCAAAGGTTCAAGATGTGAAGATCGAAGAAGCACCACGTGCTTACAACTCTTCAACTGAACTATTAGAAGCAATCACCGGTATCGCCTCAGATGCTCCGCTATGTATGACTTGCGGCGTGAAGATGCGTGCCTCAGGTGCCTGCTACGTCTGCGAAGGCTGTGGCAACACCTCAGGTTGCTCATAAGACACGCCACTCTAGATGAATGGTTTAGGGTTGAAATACCTATAAACTATTTGCATTAAAGAAACTACCTTCGCGGGTTATCCGGTTCGCGGGGGTTTTTCTTTGCCCAAAAACAGCACCTAACGCAGCTACCCGTTGAGCAGGGGCGGGGGGTTCCCCGAGAAATTCGTTGAGACACTCTGAAGGCGATGCTTGGGAAAATATCGAAAGAGGTTCACCCTTATAACTATGAATATTTCATTCCCGGTAAAAAACCGACAAGTCATGTGGGCTGCATTTCTATTACTAATTCCAGATACTTTCTTCTGGTACGCATCCCTTGGTTCAGCGTGGTCTGACCCAGCAGAATCACTTAACTTCCTGAGCTCAGATACCTATCTCTCGGCAAGTGCGGCGGTCTATCTGCTGCTCTTCTTCACCTTATTCGTAAAAGGTGAACGAATTTGGAAACCATACTTCATGGTCCTGGCTGTGCTTTTGGGCATTTACCGCTATTTATCGTCAGCCGATACCTGGAACAAAAATGGCGTTGCTGCAAAAACAATTTTAAATCATTTATTCATAAAGTTTGATGATCAGTTGCCATTGCAATTGTTATCAACTATTGCCATGATCATGATTATCGGTCTTTCTATTAATGCGTTTAGGAAATTTAAATCGAGCACCAAAGCCTTATGGAATAGAGCTTTTGGGGCATCTGATTTATCGCTAAAGACAATTTTAGGAACCGTCATTTATTTGGTAGCCACTATTGGCCTGGCTGTTTCAGAATTCATAACGCTTAAAAATGAAGCTGCCTTTCGTGCTCAGCAATATCTCGAAGCCGGTTTCCAATGGACGCTGGCTTTTGGCTGGATCTTAGGGATCTTGATTATTCTGCTCGATGTAATCGTCTTGACGGTACTAGCGGTCTTCTTCTTTACGACCGTAAATATCTGGTGGAAAGAGCTAGTTCAACTCTGGCAAGCACTTAAAGATTTCCGAATTAACAAATACATAACCCGACTAATTACTGGTTATATCTACACCTACTTGTTTATCTTCACGGTAATAATCATGGCGCTAGTTACGCCGATTGCTACCTTTGGTCTTTACGGTGCAACTTATGGAAATGAGATTAAACCCATTTTGGCGGTGTTTATTCTGACTGGTGTAGCAATCGGAATTTTCGTGACGATGGCAATCTTGTTAGTTATTCGATTGTTAGTAGAGGTCTCAGTTGCGCTAATCCATATTGCCCAAAACACCAGCAGGTAAGGAACTTTAGACATTCTGTTAATATTTCAAGATGAGTAGCGAGATTGAGTATTTCATCGAGGGCGTCAGCAGCCCCGTGCACCGCTTTAATCTAGGTGATCGCACAATTGAATACTGGGCTCCTGAAACAGCCACAGATCGAATTCTTATCGCCCACGATGGCCAATGTATTTTTGACACCAAGGTCGCTAAGAAATCGACAACTTGGGAACTAGTTCAAAACTCAACCAGAGTGGCTGCAGAACTAAATGTGATCCCACCCTTGATTATTGGCATCTGGCATCAAGGCCAAGTGGGCGATTCAGTAGCTCGTGGTCTTGATCTTTCGCCAGATAGTTACTTCAAATCAGGCATTCCACTATTTCCGAAGAATGGTCCATTTGATGTCAGCGCAACAAAGGGTGATGAGTATTTAAGTGAGATTTTTAATTCATACCTTCCCGAAGTTTTAAGTCGCACGAATGCTGCTTATTCACCTGAGAAAACAGCAATGATCGGTGCCAGCAGAGGTGGGCTCAGTACTTTGTATGCACTCAAGGATCACTCAGCTAAGTTTCATACAGCCCTGGCACATTCCACACATTGGACTATTGGTAAGTACCCGCTAGTTGAATTAACGGTTGCCGGTTTGCCAAACCCAGGAAAACATAAAATTTGGATGGCTCACGGCACGCAAGGCTTTGATTCAGAGTATGGGGAGTATCAAGAACACGCACATAAGTTGTTGCTAGAAAAGGGATACTCCTTTGAAAACGATTTAGCTTTTACTCTTTATGAAGGTGCTGCTCACACCGAATCGGCCTGGGCAGCTCAAGCAGGGGACTCGATTGGATTTTGGATAAACAAATCGTTATAAAAATATCGTTGCTAAACCCCCAAATCCCTTGACTTCGGTAAACCCCAGTACTAACTTACTGTAAACGTTTACAGTAGGAAGGAGCAGGGCGATGACTCGAAGCACTAAAACCAGAGCAACGATGCATGATGTCGCCCGCGAAGCCAACGTTTCGATTGCTTCAGTTTCACGCTTCATTAATGGCCTGACAGTGCGCGAAGAGGTCGAGCCAAGAATTACAAAAGCAATCTCATCTCTCAATTTCAAGCCTAATTCAGCAGGAAGGGCGCTGCGAGCAAGTAAAACCCAGCAAATCTGTCTTTCAGTACCTGATATTTCTAACCCGGTTTATCAAATAATTACTAAGGGTGTTCAGAACATATTGAATCAAACTGATTACCGTTTGATGTTAGCGCCTCGAAACTTATCAGTTGAAGAAAATCTAGCCTTGATTGATTCACTCGATTCAAATTATGCCGATGGCTTTATCTTTCTATCTTTAGTGGATGATCCAAGGATTAGAAAAGCTTTTCTTAAATTAAGCATTCCGGCTGTAGTAATTGGAAACGTGGAAGTGCATGACGAGGTAGATACAATAAAAGTATCCTCGGGTGCAGTCGAATTAGCTCTTACTTTTCTGGTCGATAAGTATGGCGGAGATGTTCTCTTCTTAAATGGTCCAACTTCTACGATTCCTGGACGAAACCGAGAGAAAGGCTTCCTCGAGGCTATGCAAAATCGTGGCATTGACGGTACTAAACATGTTGTTGAAGCCGAAAGTTTTAATGTTGACACTGGTTTAGCGGCTCTGGCAAAAGTTAAAAATATAAGCAAATATCGCTCGATTATCTGCGCTAACGACTTGTTAGCAGCGGCAGCCTTGCGTTTTCTATCAACTTTGAAAATTGAAGTTCCAAATAAAATTGCAGTCATCGGAATTGATAATACTGATCTAGCAAGCGTTCTCAGCCCAGCCTTAACTTCGATTGACTATAAGTCTGAGTATCGCGGCGAGCTGGCTGCCAAGTTCATTTTAGATCGACTGAACGATCCGAATACGGCCTATCGAAAGCTCAGTATTGCTCCAGAATTAGTCGAACGGGAATCGGCATGACAAAGAGAATCTCCACAATTAAGAATCAAGACAGATCAGTCAAAATTCTTCTTTCCCCTCTACTTGTTTTAATTATTTTGGTTAGCACGATCCCAATTATTCTTTCAATATTGGCTTCGTTCACTGACTGGGTAGCTGGAATTGACGTAGATATCAATTTCGTTGGTCTTACTAACTTCAGATACATGCTGACAGATATGCAGTTTTTTGCCTCATTTAGGCTTGGCTTGATCTGGTCTATTCTCGTAACGCTTCTAACCACAATCATGGGTGTTTGTGTGGCACTGCTGCTCAACCAAAATAAGCGATACATGTTCCCATTGAAGTTATTAGCACTTTCCCCTTGGGCAATGTCACCACCAGCTATCGCAGTTATCTGGATTACCTTAATGAACGTTAACAGCGGTCCATTCAATGTGATTCTTAGAAAACTTAATGTTCCAGCGGGCGAAATTGGTTTCCTAGAAGATCCAACTCTCTTTTTCCCAACCTTACTTGTTATTGGCGCGTGGGCCTTGATGCCAATGATTACATTGTCCGCGTTAGCCTCTTTAAAAATACTCTCACGCGAACTCTCAGAAGCAATGGATATTGATGGAGTTACTCCACTACAAAAACTACGCCATTTGATTCTTCCGCACCTTCGCCCGGTATTGGTGCCGTTGTTTGCTTTAAACCTCATTTGGAACTTTGGCGCATTCGATTTGATCTATGTAATTCTTGGTTCATTCCCACCACCAAATTCCGAAATCCCAATTGTTTTTGCCTTCAGACAAGCATTTAAATATGGGCAGTTTGGATACGCAAGTGCTTTAGGCGTAACAATCGCATTATTCGAACTCATACTTGTCTATGTAATTTTGAAAAAGCAGATGCGTGAGAGCAATCAATGAAGACTTTAAGAGTAATCGGAACTGTATTCTTCACGATCTTCTTTGGGCTGCCTCTTTTTTGGCTGGTTTCAACTTCGCTTAAACAAGAATTACAGATTGGCAGTAGTGATTTGATCTGGTTCCCAACTAAACCAGATTGGGCAAATTACGCCGAAGCGGTTAATCGAAGCGGAATTTTAGTAGCGGCATGGAATAGTTTATGGATGTCCGCAGTGTCTGCATTTATCACCACCGCTGTTACTGCTCCTGCGGCTTACTTGGTGGCGCAATCACGAGGCTGGTTTTCAAAAGTGGCAACTGGCTGGGTTTTAAGCTCCCAAGTCTTCCCATCAATTTTGACTGTTTTCCCACTCTTCTTAATTTACGTAAAAATTGGTCTATTCAATACTTTTGCCGGAGCCATAATTCTTTACGTTATTTTCAATTTGCCGTTTTCACTTTGGCTGCAGCGTGGCTTCGTTAAGAATGTTCCAACCGAGATTCTAGAAGCTGGCAGGATCGATGGCGCATCTGGACTCAAAGTACTTCGTTATGTGGTCTTTCCGTTGATTCTGCCCGGAGCAATCGTGGTCTTTATTTATGCATTCATTAACACTTGGAATAACTTCCTAGTGGCAACAGTGTTCTTGCAAGGTAATGAAAAGCAAACGCTTACGACTCAACTTGCAAGATTTATCGGAACAGAAGGGTTAGGTTTATTCGGTCCATTCGCAGCAGCGACTGTGCTTTCGGTAATCCCAACACTTCTCTTGTTCATCGTACTGCAACGAAAATTCACAGCTAACTTGGTCGCAGGTGCAGTCAAGAGTTAGTCGTGATGTTTTAAAAACCAACCAATGTAGGGGGAGAAATGAAGCAAAGTCGCTTTAATGCAAAAGCAAAGCTTTTGTCTTTGGCAGCTATTGGTGCAATTTCAATTGCAACACTAGTGCCAATCCAATCAGCATCAGCAGCCAATGAACTTCGATTTATGTCATGGGCTTGGCAAGAAACTCATATTGCGGTACTTAAGAACTTAGTAGCGCAGTGGAATAAGGCAAATCCAAGCATTCCTGTAAAGTTAGAACTAGTTGATGAAGATGGTCTTTATACTCAACTTTCAACAGGCTTCCTGGCAGGAACTGCCCCAGATGTAATTGATACTGAAGCAGCTGCTGCACTGCAGTATGCAAAGAGCGGTTATTTGTACAACCTAACTTCAGATATGCGTTATATCCAAAAGGAAATCAACCCAGGAATCTGGTCAACAGTTAATTACAAGGCCAAGATGTTTGGCGCACCATGGATGGTTGAGCAATACATGGTTGTGGCTAACGTTGATTTGTTCAAGAAAATGGGCGTTGCTGTTCCAAAGCAGACAGATTCCTTATCTTGGGATGAACTTCGTGCCTTGGCTAAGAAGGTAACAACTGCTGACATGCCTGGTATCGGTATCGGACTTGGTTCCGCTGCGAAACTAACAATGGTTATGGGCCCAACAGTTGGCGCTAAGTACTTCACTGGTATAACAACTGGTGCAAAGGCGCGCCTAATTCAGGGTGCACCAGAACTAGAAATTGTTAAGCAGATCAATGACATGATTCAAGTTGATAAGAGCTTAAGCAGTCGCTACGTAAGCTCAAATCCTCAAACTGACTTCTTGGCTGGCAAGTTGCCACTTTGGTTCACAAAGAACTCATTGGCAAACACCATCGACTTACAGTCAAATATCAATTACCAATATTTGCCAATGATTTCCGGCAGCGGTGGCGCTAAGCAGGCACCAACAGCTGGAATCTATGCAGTTAGCGCTCAGAGCAAGCAAACCAAGAACTCAGTTAAGTTTGTAAAGTTCTTGATGGAAGCTCAGAACCTAGCTCAAACAAATGTCGCGGTTGGCGGCTCTATCCCAGGTACAACTAGTGGACAAGCAGCTGTTAAGGCGATCAAGAAGGATGCAAACTGGCAGTTCATTATGAGCCAAGGTTCGAACCTAACTACAGCACCATTCTTGTTCGTACCTCAGTGGGAAGCCTGGAAAGGCTCGTTCCAGAACCCACAAGCTAAATTGCTCTATACCGGAAAGATAACTCTTGATGGATATAAGAAAGCAATTACAGATGGTTGGAATGGTCTCCGTTAAAGACTGAAAAATATCTAGAACGTCCCCAAGGTCAGACTAAAGCCTGACCTTGGGGACACTAAATAACTTGGAGACTAAATGTTTGAAAGTAAGGTTAGAGGCGTAATAGCAGGAGCTGCAGTTGGTGACGCTCTCGGCGGAACCACAGAGGGATTTAGCCCTGAGCAAATTCAGAAACGTTATGGCGGATTTGTAGAAGGCATAGAGGGACCTTTTCATCCTGACTTTGAGACTTTTCGACCACTCTCGCCTTACCATAAAGGCGACGGTCACATAACTGACGATACGTTGATGACCGAATCTTTAATTTCGGTCTATGAGCAAGTAGCTGATCACCTCGATGCGTTTACATTCGCAAAGTACATTATTCCTGAGATGATCGAGAAGTTCAGATATATACCTGAACTTGGAAAAGAAACACTTTTAGTACATAGAGTTTTTTACGCCGAGAAATGGTTAGTACAAAGACTTCACTTCGGCCACGTAGATCCACGTGAGGCTGGAGTTGGCAACATGGTCAACTGTGGCGCTGCTATGTATATGAGTCCCGTTGGTGTGGTCAATGCTGCCGACCCAGTTGGTGCCTATAAAGAGGCAATTGAAATTGCCGGAGCACATCAATCTAGTTTTGGTCGTGAGGCAGCAGGAGTTTTTGCAGCTTGCGTTGCACAGTCCTTCGTTAGTGGCACTAACGTTAAAGAGATTGTTGAGTGCGCAATAGATCTTGCACATGATGGAACCAAGAAAGCGATCGAAGCAGTTGTGAAGGCTGCGCAAGGTCAAGATGACTGGAGAAGTGCGATTCCAGTGCTGCGCAATAGCTTTAGGCCCTTTGATACTTTAGAAGATGAATACCGTGTTCACGGTGATGACGCTAGAAAACCGAGCCGATTACTTGCTATCGAAGAACTACCAATTGCAATTGGAATGTTGGTAGTTGGCAAGGGAGACTTTCGCAAAAGCGTACTTGGTGGCGTTAACTATGGTCGTGACTCTGATTCGATTGCCACCATGTCAGGTTCAATTGCCGGTGGGCTAAACGGACTTGAGAATATTCCAAGTGATTGGCTTTCTGATATTGAGAAAGCAAGCCGCAGAGACTTTTCTCAAACAGCAGACAAAATTGCTGCAGTAGCCAGAATTATTGGCGCGAAAGATGCTGCCAAAATCAAAGCCACATCAGATGCACGAGAATTGCTTTTTTCTAACAAGGGGAAGTAATTGAGTCAACAACTCGATAGAGCGCGCGGTTCACTAGCTGGACTAGCAATTGGCGACGCGTTAGGCAGACCAGTAGAGGGAATGTCTTATCAAGATATCAGAGCAAAATATGGCGCAATTGATGATTTTGTAAATCTTGAACCTGCTGGAAGCGACGACACAGAGTATGCACTCTTAACGGCCGCCGCGTTGTTGCAGTACGGCAAGAATATTACGGCAGTTGATTTTGCAAGTGTTTGGAAATCCAAAGTCTGCACCCAAACCGCTGCTTTCCTTGGTGCCGGATTCAGCGAAATGAACGCGATTCAGAATCTAAAGATTGGCTTGATGCCACCTTTCTCAGGGCAACATAACCATGCTTGGAGTGATGGTTTGGCTATGCGAGTTGCTCCTATTGGAGTAATTGCAAATGGCGATATTGAAATGGCAAAACGGATAGCAATTGCCGATGGCGAAGTTAGCCATTCAGGTGAAGGCATCTATTCAGGTATTGCAATTGCAGTTGCAGTTACAAGCGGCATGGCCGGAAAAAGCTATTTAGAAGTCTATTCTGATGCCCTTAATTCAGTACCTAAAGATTCTTGGACTTACCGAACTTTGGTAGATGCTCAAAATATCTTAAATGAAAATATCAAGGAAACACTTTTTGTAAATGCCGAGAAATTGTTAGAAAAAGTAGCGCAAACTAAGTACTTCTTCGCTGACTTGGCGCCCGAGGCAGTATCGCTTGCGCTGGCATCTGTGCTTTACGGCAAGGGCGACTTCGCAAAGTCATTACTTTTCGCAGTTAATCTAGGTCGAGATGCCGACACAATTGCCGCAATGGCTGGGGCCGTTGCTGGTTCAATCTCCGGATATAAAAACATTCCAGATAAGTGGAAAGTAGCAGTTACAAGTGTTGGTGGATCGTGTCTTGCATTTACAAAAGGTATGGAGCCATTGAGCGTCGCAGATTCACTAGTAGAAATGGGCAGCAAGTGAACCATTCCCAAGAAAGCAAAATTCGCGGCGCAGTACTAGGCCTGGCATTTGGTGATGCCATGTCCTTTCCTTCCACTACGCATCGCTTAAGACTTTTAAATGTAAAAAGATCAAACAGAATGATTAGTTTGACTCAATTTGCATTTGATGAAAAGCAAAATACTTATCCAACTGTTTATACACACGCACAATCTGTTGAATTCTTAGCACCAAGACCAACCGATGATTCAGAGTGGCTTTACTTCTCTGCAGACATTCACTTATCTGGGTTGGAGCCAAAAGATGGCTGGTTAGAGCTAGCAAGCGCTGGCGAAGACTTAAGGGGCAGAACCGGAACTTTGATGGCACTTGATAATTTAAAGTCAGGCAAAATTCCACCTCATAGCGGCCATGACAACCCACATTATTTTGACGACATGGCAATGGTTAGATCATTGGCAGCAGCTCTGATATTTAGGGGCAAGGGTGAACTCGTATTAGAAAAAACTAGACAAGATGCTGAAGTTACACATAGCGAAGATGGAATTTACTGTGCCCTTGCCCTAGCAGAATTGGCTACTGCGCTACTGACAGATGAAACAGCCGAGGAAGCAGTGGCTAGAGCGCTTAAACAACTACCCGAAGGAAGTTGGTCCGACCGAGTTGTAGCAGATGCTTTGAAAGCAACGGCCGGAGCAAAGACAGTAACCGAAGTTGCCTACATTCTGGAAGATGTTGTGATTGATCGTATTTATTCGTACTCAATTTCTGCCCCAGAATCACTGGCTCTTATCTTGTGCTACTTAACGGTTGCAAAGAGCTCAAATGACTTTCTTCTAGCAGGCACAATTAATAAGCGAAAGCTTGATTCGATGCCAGCGCTATTAGGTGCAATTGCAGGTCTGATACATGGCGATGAATGGATCCCATCTGGTTTCATTGCTAACGGATTAGATTTAGATGGCGTTTGTATACCAAGTTTAAAAGGGAAGTCGCTATCTGAACTAGCTACTAGAATTATTGGCTAGCTAAAGATTTCCGCTGTATCTCTTAAAGCGCGAACTGCTTAAACCAATCAAGTGCTTGCGGGTTAGCTAGCGCATCGCGATTACGAACTTCGCGGCCATTGATTACATCGCCAACTGCTAGCTCAACTAACTTGTTTGACTTAGTGCGAGGCAGTTCAGAGGCAGCCACAATTAAATCTGGCACATGTCGTGGGCTGGCCTGCACACGAAGTGCGGTCTTAAGTTCTTTTTCAAGTTCTGGAGTTAGTTCGATGCCACTCTTTAAGGTTATGAAAAGTACTACGCGGGTGTCGCCTTCAAAGTCTTGCGAAACTGCCATTGCTTCTTGCACTTGGGCAAAAGTTTCAACCACTCGATAAATTTCGGCAGTACCGATGCGGACACCTTTTGAATTTAGCGTTGCATCACTTCGACCATAAATTATGAATCCGCCAGATTTGGTTTTAGCGGCAAAGTCACCATGGGTCCAAACCCCTGCAAATCCTTCGTAATAAGCACTTCGGTACTTGGCATTATCGACATCGCCCCAGAAGCCAATTGGCTTTGATGGAAAAGGCACGGTGCAAACTAGTTCGCCTTTCTCATCGCTAGCCGCAGACTTACCTTGCACGTCATAAACATCGGTAGCCATGCCGAGCACAGGGCCTTGCAGTTCACCGCGATAAACACCTTGGGTGGGAATGCCGGCGGCGAAACAACCACAGATATCGGTACCACCTGACATCGAAGCTAAGTGCACATCTTTCTTTACGTCACGATAGATGTAATCAAAACTCTCGGGCGCCAAAACTGAACCAGTCGAGCCAATCACTTTAAGATTACTTAAATCGTGGGTCTGCATTGGCTTTAATTCAGCTTTAGCGGCCGAATCGATAAACTTGGCAGAGACGCCAAAGAAATCAAGCTTTTCATTTTGCGCGATATCAAAGAGCCTTTGCGGGTTTGGATACATCGGTTGGCCATCAAATAGCACAATGGTGGCACCTGCACCTAAGCCAGTTGCTAACCAGTTCCACATCATCCAGCCACAAGTTGTATAGAAGAAAACTTTGTCGCCAGGTTTATTATCAAATTGGTAGCGATGTTCAGCTACAGCTTTTAGATAAACCCCAGCTGCACTATGAATAATGCATTTCGGTTTACCGGTTGTGCCACTTGAGAAGAGCACAAAGCCAGGATGATTAAAAGGCAAGCGAATAAAGCTAGGTTCAGCACCAAGGAAAGGTGCTATCCAGTTCTCAAAAGTTGTGAACTCATTTTCCTGATCACTTATTAAGACAGTCTTAACTAAAGTTGGTAGTGAAGCAGAAATCTCAGTTAGCCGTTCAAGGCAATCGAATGATTTGCCGTTATATGAGTAACTCTGTGCTGCTAGCAATACTTTTGGCTCAATTTGGCCAAAGCGATCGAGCACTGCGTTGGGTGCAAAATCAGGCGAAGAAGTACTAACAACAGCGCCAATACTTAATGCACCAAGTGCGTAAATGATTACTTCGGCATAGTTAGGCGTCCATGCAACAACGCGATCGCCCGCCACAACACCTAGCTCGGTTAAGGCTGCCGCTACAGCTGCTGACTTAGCGCGCAACTGGCCCCAAGTTAGTTCGCTGCGATTATTAGCTTCATCGATGGCGATGATCGCAATTTCATGGTCTTTGCCTTGGGCCAAAATATTTTCGGCAATATTTAGAGCACTCTCTGGAAAGAACTTGGCATCAATAAAGTTCTTGCCGGGGGAGTAGTTAATGCCGCCTTTATCGCCAATGATTTCTAGATGATCCCAAACCAGTGACCAGAAATCACCTGGTTGGCTAATACTCCACTTATGCAGTTCGGCGTATGAATCTAGGCTTAATCCGGTTTTGGCTACAGCTGCTTGGGTAAGTGAAGTCAGTGCGCTGTTGGCAATTGCTGCTTCGCTCGGCTGCCAAAGTAATTCTTGGCTCAATTATTTACCTTTGTTTACATACTTAAAACGAGCGCGGTAATAAGCACCAGAGATTCCACCTGGTGCAAACATCACGATCAGAATAAAGATTAAACCTAAAGTAAATGCTGGCTCTGAAAGTGGGCCACCGATAAAGGTCGGCAATGAATCAAAGGCGGTTCCCTCGCTTAGAACATTTAAACGAGTACTTAGAACTGAGTAGAGGATGCCACCAAGGACTGCGCCCCAACGAGTTACTGGGCCACCTAAAATAACCATCAAGAGAAGTGCAATCGTAATGTCGGCTGCTGCATAACGTGGTGAACCAGAGCCGCTAACTAATAGCATCGCTGCTCCAATCAGAGCAGCCATCGCAGCCGAGAGGACGAAAGAGAGCAGCTTAAAACGATTTGGATTTAAGCCAAGTACGGAAACTCGTTGTTCGTTATCGCGAAGAGCGGCAAATACTCGCCCAGCTGAACTTTCCGTAATCCACCACGCTGCCAAATAGATGAAAACCAAGATTCCCAGGGCAAGTAGATAAAGGTATTTGGTATTTACAACACCGATGAAGAAATCAGGGAGTCGATCTGGATTAACCGGCAGACCATCGTCGCCATTGGTAAAGCCACCAAAATCGCGAGCAATAAATACATGGCCGGCTTGGCCAAAGGCCAGAGTCACCATTGCAAAAGTAATTCCAGAAGTGCGTAAGGCAGCGCCGCCGGTCAGTAATGCCAGGACGGAAGTAAAGACAATAGCGCCCAAGATAGCTAGTAAAAAGTTCCAATTTAAGTCATTGATCAAGATCGCCGTTACATAAATTCCGCTGGCGAAATAAAGCGCATGGCCGAATGAGAGCAACCCGGTAAATCCAAAGAGCAAGTCATAAGTTAAAGCAAGTGCGCCAAATAAAAAGGCAACTGCCATGGTCTGCTGGAGACCGGCTTTAGATAGCGGGTTATCACCAGCAAAAGGCAAAACTGCAAAGATAACCGTAATTGCAAAAAGCAAAGGGCGCGAATATTTCCAACGTAACATAATTAGTGGTTAACCTTTCCGAGCAATCCCGAAGGTTTTGTTAGTAGAACCGCAGCAAGAATAATTACCACTACGAAGTCGCCAAGTCCGGTTAGATAATAATTTGCGAATTGGTTTGTAATGCCGATCAACATTGATGCAATCGCGCTTCCGGTAACAGAACCCATGCCGCCCACGACTACGACGATAAAACCGTAAATCAGCCAAGAGCCACCCATCAGTGGAGATACGCCGTAGGAAAATACTGAGATCAATACGCCACCGACACCTGCGGCAAAACCACCGATGAAAAAGACAGTACTAAAAGCTAGGCGAACGTTGATACCAAGGGCCGAAACCATTGATCTATTTTCAACACCGGCTCGAATGATTAATCCAATGCGGGTGAATTTTAAAATGCTCAACATGACAGTGAGCAAAATTGCAGCTACTCCGATGTAGATAAAGCGATCAACCGGAATAATTGCCTCACCGATCGTTGCTGCTTTCATAAACCACAACGGGGTAGGGAATAAGCGGGCATCAAAACCAAACCAACCACCGATAAGCGCTGTTACAACCAAGGAAACACCAACAGTTACCAGCGCTTGATCGATATGACGGTTGTATAGGCGGTTAATAACTAATTGCTCCATCAAGAGCGCAAATAATCCCGCTGCGATACCACCAGCAACCATGGCTGCAATAAAGGTCCAGGTAGTTGGGTTTGGGAAAACTTTGGTGGAAATCCAGAGGCCAGTAAAGGCACCGATAGTTAAAAATGCACCATGGGCAAAGTTAAGAACTCCCATCAGGCCATAAATAAGTGAGAGACCAGATGCCACTAAGAAATAGAGTGCGCCTAGACCGATACCGGTAATTAGAATAAGTAGGAAAGTACTCATTTACTTATGACCCCCACTTACGCCCAACATCGATTTAACGAATAATTCGTCTTGTAAATTCTCTGGACCACCTTCGAAAACAATTTTGCCTTGATCCATCACGATGATGTTCTGGGCTATGGCTTTAACTAGGGCAAGATTTTGTTCAACAATTAACATCGTTGAATGATCTGCCACATGAGCTAAGGCATTTGCAACATCAGTAACTAATTTCGGCGCTAAACCTTTAGTTGGTTCATCGATGACCAAAATCTTATTTTTATTTAAAAGTGATCGTGAAATAGCCACCATTTGCTGCTGGCCACCTGAAAGAGTTCCGGCGCGTTGGCTGGTGCGAGTTAGTAGTTCAGGAAAGAGTGAGTAGACCAGATCGTAATTTGGCTGATCATCGCGTACAGCCAGAGCTAAATTCTCTTTGACAGTTAAGCTGGAAAAAATCTCGCGATCTTCAGGTACATAACCCAAGCCAAGTTGCACGATCTTATGAGTCGGCATGGCAACAATTTCGGTACCGCCAAATTTAATGCTGCCAGTGCCTGGGTTTAAGCCCATGATGGCTTTTAATGTGGTGGATTTACCAACACCGTTGCGACCAAGAAGCGCGGTTACTTTGTTCTCGGGTACAAAGAAATTAACACCCTGCAGGATATGCGAACCATTGATGGTTACATGAAGATCTTTTACTTCAAGCGAACTCATAGTTCAACCCCTAAATACGCGCTTTGCACTGTTGGGTTATCCATAACATTTTGCGGGGTATCGATAGTTAGTAATTCACCGTAGTTAAGAACGGCAATTCGATCAGCTAGCCCCAAAATAACGTCCATGTGGTGCTCAACGATTAGCACCGTTTTCTTATGAACGGTTGAGAGCGAGCGAATAATTTCAACCAACGCCGGGATATTTTCAACGCTCATTCCAGCCATTGGTTCGTCGAGTAGAACAACCTCTGATTTCGAAGCCAGCACAATTGCAATCTCAAGGCGACGTTTATCACCATGCGAGAGCGAGCCGGCAAAAAGTGCGCCTTTACTTAGTAAACCAACTTGTTCAAGACAAGCGGACGCTCGGTAGAGAACCTCTTTGTATTTATCGGCACCTTTAGTCAGATTCATCGAAGAACCATCGGCTACTTGAGCAGCGATTCGCACATTTTCTAGCAGAGTTAAATACGGAAAAATACTTGAGGTTTGGAACGTGCGAGCAATGCCAGCTTGAGCACGTTGATGTGGCTTTAAGTTAGTTATCTCTTTTTCACCTAGGTGAATGGTTCCGGTAGTTGCTTCACGTAAACCAGAGAGCAAATTAAAAAATGATGTTTTGCCAGCGCCGTTTGGACCAATAATGCCCAGGGTCTCATTTTGATTAACCGAGAGAGTGATACCTTCAAGAATTTTTGCGCCACCAATAGTTAGGCCAAGATTATTGACGGTCAAAGCTGAATTCATTTGGCTAATCTACCTGCTCTCATTTTAATTATCTAATTATTTGAGCCTAAATTCATCGAGAAAAGTGTGAAAAATGAAACTGGCCCCACACCGAAATGTAGGGCCAGTTTCAATCTAATTAACTAGATCAGACTGTTACGTTGTAAAGAGTGCTTACTAGAGATGGTACATAGCGACCATTAACTTTAGTTAGCTTTACAAGGAACATTGACTGAATCAAGGTGTGGTTTGTCTTATTAACCTTATTAAGACCAGTTAGACCAACAAATTGGAATGTTTCAAGAGTTGAAATCATCTTGTCCACATTTAGGTCTGGATTGCCCTTAACCGCTTCAATAATCATCTGAGCGGCATTAACACCGGTAGATGTGAATAGGTCTTGAGTTTTTCCGGCCTTAGCAAAGTCAGCAGCAATAGCTGTTGCAGCCTTGCCCTTTACAACACCTGGGAAGTAGCTGTTTGTAAGGATTGCGTTAGCACCTTCAAATAGTGAACCGTAGATGTCGTATGAAGCAACGCCAGCAAGACCGGTAATTGGACGTGCTGTTGCGTATGCCTTCTGCTGAGCTAATGCGGTGAACATTGCACCTGAAGTTGCAGCGTTTGACCAAGCGATGAAGATGTAATCGCCCTTCGCATCAGCTGCCTTCTTGGCAAATGGGGTGAAGTCAACAGTTGTTGTTGGAACCTTAATTTCTTCAAATATCGCACCCTTTGCAGCAAGGTATGCCTTCGCAGCAAAGATGTTTCCTAGACCGAATGGGTTATCTTCAACGAAAAGAATTACTTTCTTGCCCTTAATTGGCTTGATCTTCGCTAGTGGTGCGAAATCTTGAAGTGAGGTATTTCCTGAACGGAATACATACTTGTTAGTTGCTGAAGTAATTGCATCGTTCTTTGCTGGACCAGAGATGTACAGAACCTTGTTCTGTGCAGCTAATGGTGCAAGCGTTAAGCCAACTGCTGAAGCAGCTGTACCAACGATGATGTTTGTGCCGTTTCCGACCATTTCTTTAAATGATGCAGTTGCTGAAGCAGGATCTGCGCCATCATCTTTCTTGGTGATTACAAATTTACGACCATCAACAGCGTTCTTGCCATTGGTGTAGTACTTAAGACCCCACTCAAGGCCGTCGATGTAAGCATCGCCGTATGACTTAAGTCCGCCTGATGTCGTGGTGATTACACCGATTTTAATATCAGAAGCGGCATTAGCTGGAGCCGAAACTGGTGAAACAAGAACGATTGCAAGAGCGGCAACAAGTGCGGTCTTGATCGAAGTCTTCTTAAACATTTAATCTCCTTTAGAAATTAATAGCTGATCGATTGGCGATCTGCATAGGCAATAGTTTAGGCGTTTAGTTGGATTTTTCCGAATTTCGCTAGGCTCTAGAAGAATTACGTTTCGTTATCTATAGTTGTGACATGAGCAACGAGCGATATCTTCCCACTGAAAAATTTGCAGTACCTGTGAAGGGCGGCCAGTTAGCTTTATATAGATTTGGTAACAATTCACCATCTGTTAACCATTTGCCAGTGCTGCTTATTCACGGTGTTACATCTTCTAACCGAGCTTTTCAATTATTTGCTAAGTCATTGGTCGAACGTGGTTTGGTTCCATATGCCGTAGACCTTAGAGGTCGTGGGGAATCTAATGATTTACCGGGTCCCTTTGGCATGAAAAATCATGCTCGTGATATGGCAGAAGTAATTAAATTTATCGGAGTTGAAAGTCTTGATGTCATTGGTCATTCAATGGGTGCATTCGTTGCAGTTGCCTTACAAGGAACCGAACCAAAACTTGTTCAGAATTTAACGCTAGTCGATGGTGGAATTCCGTTGCCACTGCCACCTGGTATGACCGTGGCCCAAGTAATGCCCTATGTACTCGGTCCAGCAATGACTCGTTTAGCAATGACTTTTGATTCCGTAGATGCCTATCGTGATTATTGGAAACCACAGGCTGCATTTGTTAAGGGCTGGTCAGCTGTCCTTGATGAGTATGTTGAATATGACTTGCAAGGTCAAGCACCTAACTTGAAAGCACGCACTAATCCAAAAGCAGTTGAAGAAGATAGCGAAGATTTATTTGTCAGCAAATTAATTGAGAAGACTTTAGAAAAATTAACCGAAGATGTTTTATTTATTCGTGCTGTCCGAGGGCTACAAAATGAAGAAGGCGGTTTGTATCCTGAACCAGTCTTAGCGGCAGTACTGCCTAAGTATCCAAAACTAAAAGTTCACACGATCGCCGATACCAATCACTATGACATCTTGCTAGATGAAGTTGGTGCCGAAGCCGTTGCTCAATTAATTTACGGAGATAAGTAAATGACAAAATCATTAGTCGGTAAGCGGGCATTCGTCACTGGTTCATTTCAGGGAATCGGTTTAGGTATTGCCACCTCACTTGCCAGCGAAGGTGCGGCAATTGTTCTGCATGGTTTAGCCGATGCTGAAACTATTGCTAAAGCAGAAAGTGCAGTCATGGCAGCAGGTGCCAGCAAAGTTGAAAGTCATGTTTCAGATCTACGCGATAGCGAAGCCACCGAAGAGCTAATTGCCAAAATATTGGCCGGGGGAGAGGTAGACATTTTGGTAAATAACGCTGGTATTCAGCACACGGCAACTATTGCCGAAATGCCACGTAGTAAATGGAATGACATCATCGCAATTAATCTTTCCTCGTTCTTTGACACGATGCGCTTGCTTTTGCCCGAGATGGCAAAACGTGGCTCTGGTCGCGTAATAAATATTGCCTCTGTTCATGGTCTTGTGGCATCAGCTGCAAAAGCACCTTATGTGGCTGCTAAACATGGCGTAATCGGTTTAACGAAAGTCGCCGCACTTGAATATGCCAACGTGGGCGATCGCAATTCTGGCGGCGTGACAATCAACGCTATTTGTCCAGGTTGGGTAGAAACCGCACTTATTGAGCCACAAATTCAAGCTCGAGTTGATCTGCACAATGGCGATCGTGCAGCAGGCATTGCTGATTTGTTAAGCGAGAAACAACCAAGCCGACGCATGTCAACACCGAGTGACATCGGCGCACTTGCTCTTTGGTTGTGTCACCCAGCCGCTCACAATATAACTGGTACCGCAATTCCAGTTGACGGTGCCTGGACTGCGCAATAGTTTTTAAGTTAATTAGGCAACAAGTATTGAACGTTTAGAAAGTCCCATGAAATAACCTTCAATTAACGTCTGCGGTGCGGCATTGCTATCGCCAGTTCCGAGAGCTACAAATAATGGGGTGAAATGTTCAACAGTTGGATGCGCATATGGCATGCCAGGTGCGAGTTCTTTAAAGTTTGCCAAGATATCGAAATCAGCACTCGCTAAGGCAGTAGCTGCCCATTGATCAAACTCTGATGACCAAGTTGGTGCAGCGGCATCGATTCGCCATTCGCGCAAATAACGCAAACCGTGAGTTAAGAAACCTGATCCGATAATTAATACTCCTTCATCGCGAAGTGGATTTAAGCGATTACCTAATTGCATTAATAGCCCTGGATCTGATGTCGGCATGGATAATTGCAGCACTGGAATATCAGCCGCTGGATACATAACGCGCAGTGGTACCCAAGCCCCGTGATCAAGGCCGCGATTACTAATAACAACTGGTTGGTTATCTGGCATTAAAGCTGCAACTTGCGCTGCTAGTTCACTGGCATCAGGGCTTTGATAGGGCATCTCGTAGAACTTGCGATCAAAACCACTAAAGTCGTAAACCAATGGAGTACCGGCAGTTGGGCTGCTTAAAGTAATTGGTTCGGCTTCCCAGTGAGCACTCACGATCAAAATTGCTTTTGGTTTAGCAAGGCTGGCTGAGATTGCCGCTAATTGCGAAGTCCAGAGCGCATCGTCGAGCAACATGGGCGCACCATGGCCGATATATAAGGCGGGCATCTGGGACATGACCTAAGCCTAGTCTTAAGTAGTTGAATTTTCAACTAAATCGAATTGGCTAAGGTTGCGCAGTGAGCAGCGCACAAAGTAAACGAATTGAGCCGTCCCAAACCCGCAAAGCCTTAGAGGCAGCGGTTGCGGCAATTGGTGGGCAAACTCGTGAAGGTCAGATCGAGATGGCCGAAGCAGTAGCGAATGCGCTTAGTGATCAACATCATTTAATGGTGCAAGCAGGTACAGGCACCGGAAAATCACTTGCTTACTTAGTTCCCGCACTTGTTCATGGCCGGAAAGTCTTAGTTGCAACTGCAACGCTAGCTTTGCAGCGACAGTTAGTTGAACGTGATCTACCAGCAGTTGTGCCGGCTCTTGAAAAAGCACTGGGTCGCGAAATTACTTACGCCGTTTATAAAGGTGTCGGTAATTATGTTTGCTTGCAGAAAATGAATTCGGAAACTGCAGATCCCGATGGTGAAGTACTTCTCGAAATTTCTAGTTTAGGTAAAGATGCGAATCGTTTAACTGCCTGGGCGAAGACGCCAGGTGTTAGTGGTGACCGCGACGATGCTCCCGATGTAGACCGTCGAGTTTGGTTAGCTAATTCGCTATCGGGTCGCGAGTGTGTAGGTGCCGATGTTTGTGCATATGGCGCTCAATGTTTTGCGGCTAAAGCGAAAGCCAAAGCGCAAACTGCCGATGTGGTAATTACCAATCACACCTTGTTAGCAATTGAAATTGTGGATTCACATCCGATCTTGCCAGAACGAGATGCGGTAATTCTTGATGAAGCTCACGAATTTATGGATCGCACGACTCAAGCAGTTACCGAAGAGCTAACTTCGGCGCGAGTTATCCGAGCCGCTGCGATGGCTCGTAAACATCTACCTGGTAAACTGGCCGATACTTTTGTAAAAGTAGCCGATGACTTTCATGATGCTATGGCTGATTACGGTCAAGATATTCGCGGCGATTTCACTAAAAGCGGCCGCTTAGAAGATATTCCATCATCGCTAGAAGCCCCTATTCGTAAGGTTTTAGAGGCAGCTAAAGCGATTATTCAATTAATTGCCGTAGATGAAGAAATCGTTGATTCAGACACGATTGCCGAACGCGCTCGAGTTAAAGGCGCGGTTAACGAAATCGCAACTACTTGTGGCAAGTTGCTTAAGCAGAGCAATAGTCAAGTGCTTTGGTATGAGCCAACTTTCTCAACTCTCTATTTGGCACCGCTTTCAGTCTCCGAAGTTTTGCGTTCAAATCTTTTAACTAAAACTCCAGTTATTGCAACATCGGCAACCCTAACTGTCGGTAACTCATTTGATGCAATGGCAAAGTCAATTGGCTTCTTAGTTGGTAATGACCCAGATACTGAAGTTTCCAAAGACGAAATTGATCCAGCAAATGTGCAGATGCTTGATGTTGGCTCACCTTTTGATTTTGCTAATCAAGGTGTTTTGTATTTACCAAAACATTTACCGGAACCGGGTCGCGACGGGTTAAGCCAAGAAGTTCTCGATGAACTTGGTGAGTTAATTGATGCAGCGGGCGGTCGCACCTTGGCACTGTTTAGCTCTTGGCGTGGTGTCGAAGCAGCCGATGCCCACTTACGAAAAGTGTTAGCTGAACTTCCAATAAAAATAATCACTCAAAAACGGGGCGACTCAGTTGGTCCGTTAGTTGAAAAATTTGCTAGCGATGAAACTTCGATTCTGCTTGGCACCATGTCTTTGTGGCAGGGTGTTGATGTTCCCGGCCGCGCTTGCTCACTTGTGGTCATTGATCGCATTCCTTTCCCGCGTCCAGATGAACCGGTCATGGCAGCACGCGCAGCTCAAGCAGATAAAGCCGGCGGCAGCGGATTCATGCAGGTCTCGATGCCACGGGCTGCACTCTTGTTGGCACAAGGCACCGGCCGTTTGATTAGATCTGAAGCAGACCGTGGGGTAGTTGCGATACTTGATTCGCGCATCGTAAATAAGCGCTATGGCAGTGTGCTTTTGAACTCAATGCCACCGCTCTGGCGTACTTCTGACCCAGCTATCGTGCGAGATTCACTGCGCCGATTAGCGCAAGAAATGTAAAGATTGGCATATGCCTCGGATCAACACCATGAACTTGGTGCAACAACGCGAATGGCGTCGTAGCCAGTTAATCAGTGCTGCCGCAGCGATCGCCCTTGAATCAGGTAGCGAAGCAATTACGGTTGCTGCAGTTGCCCAACGAGCTGGTTTAGCTCGTACTTCGGTCTATGAATATTTTGGAAGCAGCGCCGAGCTGGTTGCCGATTTAATCATCGAAGAACTTTCGGCTTTTACCGACATTTTAGTAGCGGCGGTTGAGCCAGCAATTGTCCCCGAAGAAGCAATTGCTAACTGGATTAATTCAGCTTTGCAATACATCGCAGATGGTCGCCACTTGTTGGCTAAAGCGTTAAGTGCAACATCGCTGCCAGTTAATCGCAGTGCTGAAATTGGTGCTGCTCACCGAGCGCTGCTTGCACCGCTAAAAACTGCGCTAACTGAAATTGGCGTTCGCGATCTGAACTATGCCTTAAGCATGATTCAATCACTAACTGATGCGGCAACTAAGCGAATTGAAAACGGCAACAGCGCAGAGACTGAAATCGCAAAGACCACAGCTTTTTGTATAGCTGGTCTACGAACTCTTATTGAATCGTAATTGTGTGGGTGTCTTTAACACCTGCAAAAAGATTTGCCACACTTGGCCCAGTAATTGAAATTACACAAGAACCTTTTCGAAGCGCAATCACTTTGCTGCCATAGACTGAACAAGTTTTGCTAGTTGTCTTAAATTTAAGTTTTTCGCCAAATAAACTTTCATTATTTAACACAGCACTCTTATGCAGCTTGAGCGTTGTTGGATACGCCTTATGCACGATTCCATCATTTCCAGGGGTTAGATATATTGGGAAATGAACTTCAATTGGTCCGTAAGTTGCATTGCCAGGCGAGGTGATACCAATGTCGCAGGCGCCAGTGCCTTTGAGAGCAGTAACTACACCATTAACTAGCGTGCAAGCGGGCGCGTATGACTTAGCGGTCAAGGTTGCACCAGATTTAGCACTTGCAATTAAGAGCCCCGGGGCTCGATAAGCCATAGTAATTGGGTTTCTTTGACTCAGGGCGACGCCACCAATCGAGGCAGTAATTTCATCACTAACTAACGTTGGCGTGTTGTCACCGCTTTTAAAGGTCAGGGCGATGAAGTTATCTTCACTGAAATCCGTGCTTGCGTTATGGTCATAACGAATGTAAATACCGCAAGAAACTTTTCGGCAATCTATCTCTTCGCCGGTACGAGTTTTGTAACTGGCAGCTGGCTTAAAGACGATATTTGCAGTTGGTGCAAAGTTGGCACCGCGTTCGGTAGAGATCCAGAGTTGCGCTGCATCATTACAAGTTGTGGGGCGAGTTGGCCCAGTTGGCGCGGTGCATTGTAAGAAGTACAGGCCAGCTTTTGTTGGAAATCCAGTGATCGATAAGTTAATTGTTGGCGCTGCTGATAGGTCGGTTAATGGGCCACCGACGACTTTAGCTTGGGCATTTGCCGAGGATGGTGCAACGACTAAACCGGCCACGATAAAGATTGCTAGAACTATTCTTTTCACTTAGATCTCCTATTTGAACTTAATTGGTAAATAAAGGTCATAACTTCGGTCTTCACTTCTTAAATGATCTGCCCTAACGGTTACGGCGCATTTAACTTTCTTGCAATCAAACTTGCCAATTTTTTGACTCACTCGAATCTGATAACTGAAACGGCCGCCAGGTTTAAACGGATCTGCCAAATCGACTCCGTAAGGAGGTGGATTTGAGGAAATCCAGAATGAACCTTCGCCAACGCCAGCTTTATTAACGCCACCGCCACAAGGTGTTGGCATCATTGCCTTTTTAGGAATTACACAGATTGCCAAATAAATTCCAACGCTCTCATCAAAACGTTTTCCAGTTACAGTAATTAGCGAATTGTTTGCAATTGAAGTCGATGATGCCGTTAAAGTTTGGCCAAATTCACCGGTGATTGACTTGCTGGCAGCGTAAGAATTTTGTGGCAGCGCTAGGCATAAAAGAAGGCTCAAAATAAGCGTTTTACGCATGTGCAAACGGTAGTACTTGGGCTGCAAAAGGTTAGCCGACAAAACTTTCGCATCTGTCGGTTGAATCTTTGACACAATATGCAAATGCGTCGGATGCCCGTTATGAAAGTAATGGCGCTCACACTTATGCCGATTTTACTGCTCACAGCATGTGCTCAGAAAAAAACTAATTCGGAAATCGAAATCACACAAGCAGATGTAACTAGTGTTTCAGTTGAGCCAATTGAGAAATTACCTGATGCGCGAATTGTCGCGCTTGCAAATGGAGCTGCTGAATTAATTGCCGCTATGGGTTATCTGGATAATTTAGTTGGTCGAGATATTGCAAGCAGTACTTCAGAGTTAAAAGATGTTCCGATTGTAACTTCGGGACATCAAGTAATTCCGGAAACAATCATTGCCCTGAAGCCAACTTTGGTTTTAGTTGATGATGCAACCGGACCTAGTAGTGCAATCTCTAAATTAAATGGCGCTGGAATTCGAATTGTTAAAATCTCGCAGAGCTGGAATGCGGCAGATTTGGTCACAAAAGTGAACGAAATTGGTCAAGCTTTAAATGCTCCGCAGAGCGCTGCTTCTTTAAATAATATTCTGAATAAATCAATCACCGGTAACCAAGTTGGGTTAACCTCCAGCAACAAGCCATTGAAGATTGCCTTTCTATACTTGCGAGGAACTAGTTCCATCTATTTAGTTGGCGGGCAAGGCTCAGGGGCTGACTACTTAATCAAAGCAACTGGAGCTATTGATGTGGGAACTAGAAAGTTAACTAAACCATTTACGCCGTTGACCGCTGAAACTATGGCGCAACTGAATCCAGATTTAATCTTGGTCATGATTGCTGGCCTTGCATCGGTCGGGGGAGTATCAGGGCTGGTTGAATTGCCAGGAGTTGCGCAAACAAGTGCCGGCAAAAACCGCCGAGTTGTGGCAGTTGATGATTCGCTACTTTTAAGTTTTGGCCCTCGCACCCCGGCTTTAATTAACGAATTGGCTGCTGCTTTTAGCTCGATAAGTGGTGGTAAGTAATGCGTAATCGCAATGTTTTTCTCACGCTTAACCTCGCTCTGCTTGTCGCAGTGGTGGCATTGTCACTATCAGTTGGCGCAACTCAAATCGAGGGATTGTTTTCAGCGTTAATTCATCCAAGTGCCGATACCAGTGCTTCACAAATTCTTTGGCAGATTCGTATCCCTCGCATTGTTACAGCGCTAATCGTTGGTGTGGCGCTAGGTGTCGCTGGCGCACTGGCACAAGGTGCAACTAATAACCCACTTGCTGAACCAGCCATCTTGGGAACTTCAGCAGGAGCTGCGCTGGCGGTAGTAATTGGGGTACTGGCCAATGCGGTAGTAATTGGTTCAGTCGGTGCCATGGCCATCGCTGCAATCGGTGCTCTTCTTGCAACACTATTGACACTTCGCTTCGCCACATTGGAACGAAATGTTTCACCACTTAATTTAGTAATAATCGGGCTTTCTTTATCGGCGACCATCTCGGCAATTGTTGGACTCTTAACGACTGCAATCTCTCGTTCAGATGCCAGATCAATTTCGTTCTGGAGTTTTGGTTCACTTGCCTTAACTAACTCGAAAGATTTGCTTCCGTTACTTATATTTACGTTGGCCGGAACAATGATCGCGCTTTGGATGGCACCAAAACTTGATTTATTATCGTTAGGCGATACAACAGCGCGGCATCTTGGGATTGATCCCCGAAAAGTTCGCCGCATAGCTCTAGTGGCTTTGGCAATTTTGATTGGCGCCTCAGTAAGCACAGTCGGCACAATCTCGTTCTTAGGTTTAGCTGCCCCGCATATCGCTCGGTTAATTGGTGGACCAAAACATCGCCCGCTAATTTTGCAAAGTGCGCTGCTGGGGGCAACAATTTTGTTAATTGCCGACACGTTGGCTCGCACCATTGCTGCACCAAATGAACTAAATGTGGGGCTCTTTACTGCACTAATCGGCGCTCCGATTCTGGCGATCCTGGTGCGCAACCGCCAAAGCAGTTGGGGTCAGTCATGATTTCAATTAACTCAATTTCGGTATCACGCGGCACAAATGTGGTTATTAAAGACTTTAACGCTGAATTTAAAGCCGGCACGATCACGGCAATTATTGGGCCAAATGGTTGCGGCAAGAGCACGCTACTTGCAGCAATTGCCGGTGATCTGCCATTAACAGATGGCGCCATTTCTTTAAATGAAAAAGACTTAAAGAGTTATCACATTGCTGACTTGGCCAGATTGCGTAGTGTGGTTCTGCAGCAGCCAGCTTTTAATTTAGCTTTTACCGTGCAAGAAGTTTTGGCCATGGCACGGTTAGCTGGTTCAACTGCGGCAAGTGAAAATGCGGCAATTGAAAAACTGGCCATCGGTGAATTAGTCAATCGCAAAGTTACCCAGTTATCGGGCGGTGAAAAACAACGTGTAGCGATCGCATTAGCAATCGCCGTTGATGCACCTGTGTTATTACTCGATGAACCTCTTGCGGCTCAAGATATTGAGAGCACCAAACGGATTAGTGAACTGCTTAAGTCAGAGGCAGAAGCTGGCAAGACCATCGTTTTGGTGGCCCATGTTTCGGAATCAGAATTAAGCTGGTGCGATCAGATCATTAAGGATTTCTAAAACCTGCGGCCAAGTTTTCGCAAAGCTTGGATGTAGTTCTAATTGAGTAACTTCTTGCCAGTGGACCCAACGAACTTCATGAGATTCATCATTTAATTCACGTGCCACTAATTCCAAAGTAGCAGTTGCTAGAACAGTGTCGTAGCGCCAGTTTCCGTGAAGATCAGAAAAAGTTGTTAACGGTTGAACATGTGCTGGATCAATGCCGGTTTCTTCAACGGCTTCGCGCACTGCAGCTTCGATAATCGTTTCGTGTGAATCTCGAGCACCTCCCGGAACACCCCAGGTGTCACCGTTATGTACCCACGGTGCCCGATGCTGTAACAACAGGTGTTGATCGCGAATAAGTAGCAAGCCAGCTGCGCCATGTTTTCCCCAATGGCGATTACCACAGTCACATTCGACCCAGCCATCTCCATCGCGCATTGCCACAGTTCTAGGCTCTCACATCATCCACACTTTTGCAG
>CAZFZK010000004.1:0-25246 GCA_964523605.1 uncultured Candidatus Planktophila sp.
GAGTACCGAGGCTAGAGCGGCAATTGTAGCGGTAAGAAAATTGGCTACGAAACGCAGTTAGTTAGCGATACGCAGGCGCAACGCCAGAAATCGCATCGCCTATACGGTGCACGCGCATCGCATTAGTTGATCCTGGAATTCCGGGAGGAGAACCAGCCACGATCATTACATTCTCGCCCACTACCCCACGGCCGCTTTCGACTAGCAAAGTATCTACTTGCTTAACCATTTCGTCAGTATGGCTAACCATTGGCATGATCATGGACTCAATACCCCAAGAGAGAGCAAGCTGGTTAAAGGTTGACCGATCTGGCGTAAGCGCCAAGATTGGAATCGGTGAGCGAAGACGAGACATGCGACGAGCTGAGTCACCGCTCTTAGTAAATGCCACTAAGAATTTAGCATCAACAATTTTGCCCACTTCAACCGCAGCCTTAGTGATGGCGCCACCCTTTGTTTTTGGTTGAGTACGCATCGGGCGAATTCGATCCATCATGTCTTGCTCTGTTTTAACAATGATGCGTGCCATAACTTGTACAGCTTGAATCGCAAATGCACCAACGCTCGTTTCGCCTGAAAGCATCAATGCATCTGCGCCGTCTAGGACTGCATTTGCACAGTCGGTTGCTTCGGCGCGAGTTGGGGTTGAATTATTAATCATTGAATCAAGCATTTGAGTTGCCACGATTACTGGCTTAGCAGCTTCGCGAGCAAGTTCAATACAACGCTTTTGCACTAATGGCACATCTTCAATTGGTAGCTCGACTCCGAGGTCACCACGAGCAACCATGATGCCATCGAATGCATCAACAATTTCTTGTAAGTTTTCAACGGCTTGAGGTTTTTCAATCTTGGCAATAACTGGACGACGAATGCCAACTTCATCCATGATTGCGTGAACATCTTTTATGTCAGCAGCGCTGCGCACAAATGAGAGTGCAATAAAATCGGCACCAGCTGAAAGTCCCCAACGAAGATCTTCTTTATCTTTTTCAGAAAGCGCGGGAACTGAAACTGCGACACCTGGCAAATTTATGCCTTTGTTATTACTGACCGCACCTGGCTCAATAACTTTAGTGACAACATCGTTGCCATTAACTTCTACTACTTCGACAGTTACTTTTCCGTCATCAATTAAAATTCGATCCCCGGCCTTGCAGTCACCTGGTAGACCTTTATAAGTAGTACCAACGCGCTCTTTTGTACCTTCGACATCATCGACTGTAATAGTAAAAATATCGCCGCGGGCTAAATCATGTGGTCCATTTGCAAACCGAGCCAAACGAATCTTGGGACCTTGCAAGTCAACCAAAATTGCAATTGGCTGATTTGTTTCTGCTGCAACTGATCGAACTAAATCGAGGCGACTTTGATGTTCGTCATATCCCCCGTGTGAAAGGTTTAGGCGAGCCATATTCATGCCAGCTGCAATTAGCTCATGAACCTTCTCGGAAGACTCAACAGCTGGACCCATCGTGCAAACAATTTTCGCGCGGCGCATATCTATAGCCTATCTAGTTAGTTTCTCTTTTGAGGCCGAGTCAGTGTTATTAACTAGACCATCATTGGGCGAGCAGTAGGAAGTATTGGTGCCGGCAATTGCGTATCACCAGTTAAATACTTATCTACTTCAGCCGCTGCGCTGCGACCTTCTGCGATCGCCCAAACAATGAGCGATTGTCCACGACCGGCATCGCCGGCCACGAAAATACCTTCTTGTGTGCTTTGGTAATCCAGCCCTCGTTTGATGTTTCCGCGTTCATCAAGTTCAACTTCGAGTTGATCGATCAGCGCAGTCTTTTCTGGGCCAGTAAATCCCATTGCCAAGAATACAAAATCAGCTGGCAATTCTTTTTCAGTTCCTGGAACTGGTTCAAACTTGCCGTTTTCAAATTTAGTTTCAACAATCTTTAGTGCACGTAAGTTGCCGTTTCCATCGCCTAAGAATTCTTCAGTGCTGACGGCGAATAAGCGGTTATCAAGTTCTTCGTGTGCACTTGAGACTCGATAAATCATCGGATATGTCGGCCAAGGTTGTCCTGCTGGACGCTCTTCTGTTGGACGCGGCATGATTTCAAGTTGAGTAACGCTTGCGGCTCCTTGACGAACTGAAGTTCCTAGGCAGTCTGCACCTGTATCGCCACCGCCGAGAATTACGACATGTTTACCAGCTACGTTGATTTCTGGAGTCTCAACTTCGCCCAAACCCTGTCGATTTCCCCAAGGTAAAAATTCCATCGCCTGATAGATTCCCTTTAGTTCACGCCCTGGAACATTGATGTCGCGCCATTGAGTCGCACCTATCGCTAAAACAATTGCATCGTACTTGGTGCGCAATTGTGATCCAGTCAGTTCTACGCCGACATTAACGCCGGGACGAAAACGAGTTCCTTCTTTGGTCATCTGTTCTAAGCGACGATCAAGAATTGCTTTCTCCATCTTAAACTCCGGAATTCCGTAGCGAAGCAAGCCACCAATTTTGTCGGCGCGATCATAAACGGCAACCGTGTGACCAGCTCGAGTTAACTGTTGCGCAGCAGCTAAACCTGCCGGACCGGAACCAATTACGGCCACAGTTTTACCAGTTAAGCGGTCGGCAATCATTGGCTCTACATTGCCATCTTTAAACGCTTCTTCAACTGTGCGCAATTCAATTTGCTTAATTGTTACTGCACTCTTGTTGATGGCGACAACGCACGCGGTTTCGCATGGAGCTGGGCATAGGCGACCAGTAAATTCTGGGAAATTATTAGTCGCATGTAAACGATCAATAGCTTCGTGCTTATCTCCACGCCAAATTAAGTCATTCCACTCTGGAATTAAGTTTCCAAGTGGGCAGCCGGAATGGCAGAACGGAATTCCGCAATCCATGCAGCGACCAGCTTGCTTTTGTAAATCAGGGAAAGCTTGCTCTTCGTAAACTTCTTTCCAGTCTTTGATGCGCACATCAACTGGACGTCGCTTAGGAACTGCTCGGTCAGTAGTTAGAAATCCTCTTGGATCAGCCATTTGCCGCTACCTCCATAACAACTTGATCAACGGGTAATCCTTCACGATTTGCTCTATCAATAGCAGCGAGTACGCGTGCGTAATCTCGTGGCATAACTAGCGTGAATCGAGTTAGCGCTGCTGACCAATTTGCCAATAGATCGGCGGCAACTTCGGAACCAGTTTCAACTTGGAAATCTGAAATTAACGATTTCAAAATTTCTTTCTGATCTTCAGGGACAGCCATCAAATCAACCATCTCGGTATTTACATTTGCGCTATCAATATCGAGCATAAACGCACGGCCACCAGACATACCCGCGGCAAAGTTTCGGCCAGTTGCTCCGAGAACTACCACGGTACCGCCAGTCATGTACTCACAACCATGATCGCCAATGCCTTCAACGATTGCAGTTGCGCCAGAGTTACGTACACAGAAGCGCTCGCCCACTTTGCCGCGTACATAAATTTTGCCAGAAGTGGCGCCGTAACCAATAACGTTTCCGGCAATTACATTTGCTTCTGATTTAAAAGTAGCTTTCTCATCTGGGCGAACTACAACAGTTCCTCCAGAAATTCCCTTAGCCACATAGTCATTTGAATCGCCATAAAGACGAATCTTTAGTCCGCTTGGAATAAATGCTCCAAGTGATTGACCAGCAGAGCCATGCAAAGTCACATCAATTGTTCCTGCTGGCAAACCATTTGATCCGTAATGTCGGGTAATTTCGGCACCTAACATCGTTCCGACAGTGCGGTTAACATTTCGAACGGGCAAATCAATTTTTACTGCTTCGCCTTTAGTAAGTGCGGCATCGGCTAATTCAATTAATTTGTTATCCAGGGCCGCGGCTAGGCCATGATCTTGAGTCGCAGTGTTGTGCAGAGGGCTCTCAACATCTGGTCGAACCAATAACGGTGCTAAATCAAGCCCGGCAGCTTTCCAATGATTTACTGCATCGCGAGTATCAAGGGACTCGACATGTCCAACTGCTTCAAGCAATGTGCGATATCCGAGTTGAGCCAAAAGTGCACGAACTTCTTCGGCAATGTATTCGAAGAAAGTCTCTACGAATTCTGGCTTACCGCTGAAATTCTTGCGCAGTTCTGGATTCTGAGTTGCAACACCTACTGGACAAGTATCAAGATGACATACGCGCATCATGATGCAGCCAGAAACAATTAGTGGTGCGGTTGCAAACCCAAATTCTTCAGCGCCCAATAGCGCTGCAATTACTACATCGCGACCAGTCTTTAACTGACCATCTGCTTGAACCACAATTCGATCACGCAAATTATTTAGCAGCAGTGTCTGCTGGGTTTCAGCTAAGCCGAGCTCCCAAGGAGCACCTGCGTGCTTAAGCGAGGTAAGTGGTGAAGCACCAGTACCACCATCGTGGCCAGAGATAAGCACAACGTCGGCGTGTGCTTTAGAAACACCGGCAGCGACAGTACCCACGCCTACTTCAGCAACCAGTTTTACGTGAACTCGGGCATTCTTATTAGCGTTCTTTAGATCGTGAATTAGCTGCGCTAAATCTTCGATTGAATAAATATCGTGATGTGGTGGAGGTGAGATCAGGCCGACACCAGGAGTTGAATAACGAACTTTGGCGATCCAGGGATAAACCTTGTTTCCTGGTAATTGGCCACCTTCACCTGGCTTAGCGCCTTGTGCAATCTTAATTTGAATGTCATCGGCGTTAACCAAGTAATCTGAAGTTACGCCAAATCGACCTGAAGCTACTTGCTTAATTGAGGAACGCTTAGAGTCGCCATTTGCTTCTTTAATATAGCGAGCTGGATCTTCACCGCCTTCACCAGTATTTGATTTAGCGCCCAAGCGGTTCATCGCAATTGCTAAGTTCTCATGTGCTTCTTGTGAAATCGAACCGTACGACATCGCGCCAGTTGAGAAGCGCTTTACGATTTCAGAAACTGGCTCGACCTCATCAATGGAAATCGGTTGGCGCACGCCTTCAGCAAATTTGAATAGGCCACGTAATGTCATTAAACGATGGCTCTGTTCATCAACTCGATTGGTGTAACGCTGGAAAATATCAAAACGTTTATTGCGAGTTGAATGTTGCAAAGCAAATACAGTTTCTGGATCAAAAAGATGTGGTTCGCCATCGCGACGCCATTGATACTCGCCGCCTGTTGGAAGTCGCTTAGAGCCTGGGACTTCTCCTCCTGGCGGATAAGCGATGTGGTGACGTGCAATAGTTTCCTGAGCAATGATGTCTAAACTGATTCCACCTAAGCGAGAGGTAGTGCCAACGAAAAACTCGTCGACAACTTCCTGGCTAATGCCGATAGCTTCAAAAACTTGAGCGCCGGTGTATGACGCGATAGTTGAAATTCCCATCTTCGACATAACTTTTAGGACGCCTTTGCCCAGTGCCTTAATTAAATTGCGCACGGCTTTTTCTGGCGCGATGCCAGTTATCACGCCTTGACGAACTAAATCTTCGGCAGATTCCATGGCAAGGTATGGGTTCACGGCAGCTGCGCCATAACCAATTAGCAATGCAACATGGTGGACTTCGCGAACATCGCCGGCTTCAACGACTAAGCCCACTTGGGTGCGCTTCTTCTCGCGAATTAAATGGTGATGAACGGCAGATGTCAGTAATAGCGATGGAATTGGCGCATCTTCGGCATCGCCATCACGGTCAGAAAGCACAATTAAGTGAGCTCCATCATCAATTGCTTTGGAAACTTCGCGCTTAATTTCATCAATTCGCTTGCGTAGCGCTTGGCCATCGCCATTTACTGGAAATAGTCCACGCACAACATAGGCAGCCAGTTCGGGATATTCATCATCGGCATTAACGTGAATAATTTTGGCTAACTCATCGTTATCGATAACTGGGAAAGCTAGTGAAATTTGACGACATGAAGCAGGACCTGGATCGAGCAAGTTATGTTCTGGGCCGATTGATCCACCGAGTGAAGTAACAAGTTCTTCGCGAATCGCATCGAGCGGCGGATTAGTTACTTGTGCGAATAATTGTGAGAAGTAATCAAAGAGTAATCGTGGCTTGGCTGAGATTGCTGCAATTGGTGTATCGGTGCCCATCGATCCAAGTGGTTCTGCACCATTGCGCGCCATAGGCGTAACCAAAATCTTAAGCTCTTCTTCGGTATAACCAAATGCACGTTGACGACGAACAACCGATGAGTGTGGGTAAACAATATGTTCGCGTGATGGCAGATCAGCTAACTTAACAATGCCATCTTGTAACCATTGGCCATAAGGTTCGGCATCTGCTAACGAATCTTTAATCTCATCATCTTCGATAATGCGACCAGCGGCGATATCGACCAAGAACATCTTGCCTGGTTGTAAACGTCCCTTACGAACAATTTCTTCAGGTGCGAAATCTAGAACTCCAACTTCACTTGCTAATACAACTAAGCCATCTTTGGTAACCCAATAACGAGATGGTCGCAAACCATTGCGATCTAGTACTGCGCCAACTTGATTTCCATCTGTGAAAGTCACACAAGCTGGACCGTCCCAAGGTTCCATAAGGGAGGCATGGAAAGCATAGAAATCGCGTCGCTTTTGTGACATCGAAGCATGATTTTCCCACGCCTCAGGAATCATCATCAGAACTGAGTGCGGAAGTGATCTTCCACCTAAATAAAGTAATTCAAGTACTTCATCAAAGGATGCCGAATCAGAGCCAGACATTTCCACGATTGGGAATAAGCGCTTGAAATCACCTGGAATTACATCGGATTCAAGCAGCGACTCGCGAGCACGCATCCAGTTTCGGTTTCCCTTAACGGTATTGATTTCACCATTGTGGGCAATAAATCGGTATGGGTGCGCTAGTGGCCAAGACGGAAATGTGTTTGTGGAGAATCGAGAGTGAACAAGTGCTAATGGAGACTTTACTCGAGCGTCACTTAGATCAGGGAAAAATTCTTCTAGCTGACCCGTTGTAAGCATGCCTTTGTAAACAATGGTTTGAGCTGAAAGAGATGGGAAGTAAACATCTATTGAGTGTTCAACTCGCTTGCGCAAACAAAAAGCCAAGCGATCTAAAGCAATGCCAGATTCACCATTAGCGCCAGCTAAAAATAATTGTTCAAACTTTGGCATAACTCCGAGGGCAGTCTTACCAAGAGATGATGAATTGATTGGTAGTTCGCGCCAACCTAAAACAACTAAACCTTCTTCTGCCGCAATGGTCGCAATTTCATTTTGATAATCAAAACTTTGCCCAACAAATGCAATTCCGGTTGCATAACTTCCGGCAGTTGGTAATTTAAATCCAGCGACAGCTTGATAAAACTCATCTGGTACTCGAATCAAAATTCCGGCACCGTCACCACTATCTGGTTCAGCACCAGATGCTCCGCGATGTTCAAGATTACGAAGCGCAGTTAGCGCTTGAGCAACAATTTCGTGAGTAGCAACTTTATTTAGAGTAGCAACCATTGCAACGCCGCATGCATCATGCTCGTTTGCTGGGTCATAAAGACCTTGTGCTGGAGGAAACTCTTTTGGGATTGCCATTAGGTTGTCGCCAGATCCTTTGCTTCTAGTTGTCTTGTGCCGCTTAAATTCGCGGGACAACTTTGGCCCTGGTCTTACAGTTTCTCGGTCTTCGAGATGGGTAAGGGTAGCAATTTAGCCCCCGAAAAGGTAAGCCTGTTCCGATTTAACTGTAGGGAAATGATGTGATTTACGTCGGCCAAATGGGCCTAAAAAGCTTTCTTGCTGGCGAGTTAAATTCCGCTTAGGTGAGCAAAATGGCCGATACCTGCGGTAATTGCCATGCCTAAGCAGCCACCAATCATCACTCGCACAGTCGGTTTCAAAACCGCCGCCCCAGATGAGCGAGCGCTAATAATTCCGGTAGCTAGTAGCCCAATTAAAGTGAAACCAACAATGCTTGCTGCCACTGCCCCGGCAGTTGGCGCAAAAGCACCAGCAAAAGGAATCAAACCGCCGAGAGTGAAACTAAGCGCCGATGCCACAGCTGCTTGAACTGGACGGGCTTTCGTACTTTCAAATTGCCCAAGTTCATCGCGCAAATGTGCTTCCAAGGGATCTTTGGCATGCATCTGCTCGACAACTTGGCGAGCTAATTCAGGAGTTAAACCACGGTGGACATAGATCTCTACTAACTCCAGAAATTCGCCTTCCGGATCTGCAGCTAAATGTTCGATCTCAAGTAAGCGATCAGATTCTTCGACATCGTTTTGGGCACGAACCGAAACGTATTCACCTACTGCCATCGACATAGCACCTGCTGAAATTCCAGCGACGCCCGCTGTAATTAGAAAACTATCGCTTACTCGGGCAGCGGCTACACCAATCATCAGTGAAGCGGTAGAAACCAAACCATCGTTGGCACCCAGGACAGCGGCGCGCAACCAGCCCGCACGGTGAGTGCGATGGTGCAAGTTTCTTTGATAAACATCTTCTAACGCCATATTTGGATACTACCCGATCTCGGTCGGTTTCTGGCGAGTGAAACGTATTGCCAGCGCGCTAGCAATAAGCCCAACAACAAGCGCTGTCCATAAATTAAGCCGCATACCCAAAATTTTGTTGGCATCATCGATGCGTAGCGATTCAATGACAAACCTGCCAGCACAATAAAGTGCCACGTAAATTGCAAAGCATTGTCCCGCTTTTAGTTTTGGTGTTAACCAGATAAGCAAAGTCGCGACCAGTAAGCACCAAATTGCTTCGTATAGAAAAGTTGGGTGAAAAGTCTCATATTGGAGATAACCAATGGGGCGTTTGGAGATCGGAATTTCAAGAGCCCAGGCGCCTGAAAATGGCCGGCCGAAAAGTTCACCATTAAACCAATTTCCGATGCGACCTATTGCTTGTGCAATCAAAATTCCTGGCGCTAAAGCATCTAGGAATAGCCGAAAACTTGGTAACTCGAAATCTTTCGCACGTTTGCGATAACCGAACCAAGCGGCAAGTGCTCCTAATGAAATGGCGCCCCAAATTCCGAGACCGCCTTCATAGATTTTCAAAGCATCTATCGGCTTTCCGTTTGCACCAAAGTACTGTTCCGGCGAAGTAATCACGTGATAAATCCGCCCACCAATAATTCCGGCCGGAACTGCGTAGATCGCCACATCGGCAACCACCCCGATTGAAGCAGAACTGTGATTTGCAAATGTGCGGTAACGCTTATTACCTAACCAAATGGCAACGGCTACGCCAGTAATAATGCAGAGCGCATAGTAATGAATAGTTAATGGCCCAATTCCAATTGCCGAATTATTTGGCGTAGGAATTGCGAAGAGCATTAATTAGCCTGCGATAGCTTTTGTGAAAGCCTCAACATTGAAGTATTCGGTGTTACGGTCAATTTCTTTTCCGTTAACAAATACTGTTGGTGTTGAATTTACATTTGCTTTTGCGCCAGCTTCGGCAACATTTTTAACCCAATCAGAATATCCACCGTTATCAACACAAGTTGAGAACTTAGCTGAATCAATTCCGATAGCTGCCCCAATGCTCTTTAGGAATGTGGCATTAATTGCGCCGGAATTTTCAGCTGGTTGATTCGCATAGAAAGCCTTATGGAAAGCTAAGAATTTATCTTCATCAGAAGCGCATGCTGCTGCGTTAGCAGCCAAAATTGATTCAGTTCCGAGGAAGGATAGAACGTGATAAACAACTTTTGCTTTCTTCTCTTTAATTGCTTTCTCGAGAGTGATGCCGTTTATAGCTTCAAAGCGCGCGCATACTGGGCATTGAAAGTCTTCGTAAACATCAATAGTTGGAACATTCGGTACATCTGCATTAAATACGATGCCGTATCCGTCTTCTTTGGAAACACTCGATGGGATGGCCGCAGTTGTTGAACCTTTAGAGCCAAAGTATGAGAAAGAAGCACCGACCACAACAACCAAAGCAACCATTCCGATTACTAGATTTCGTGTGAACTTATCTCCACCAGCTGAACCAGTTGCCATGTACTTACTCTCCTTGGGTTTTTGTTAATTTCTCGACTGCAAATCTGGTCAAAGGGTAGCGAAATAAATATAAAGCTAACAATGCCAAGCCTGCATCACGCAAGATTTCGCTTAAATACTTTGTCTCGCCTGGGTCCACAGTGCCACCTCCGCCGAAACATCCACAATCAATTGAAAGGCCTCGTGCCCAAGCCTGAGAAATTGCTGCGATAAATAGCACCATCAGAGCGCCACCAAAGAATGCCGAAAGTCTTACCGCAATTCCCAAAATCAAGAGAACGCCTAGGCCAACTTCAAACCAAGGCAAAAGTATTCCGAGGAAATTGGCAAGTGAGATCGGAAGAATTTCATAAGCACGTACTGCCATTTGAGATTTAGCAGGTGTAAAAATTTTCAACCAACCGGCAGCAAATAATACGCCGCCTAAAATTAAGCGACTTAATAGCCCAAACCATTTTCCGTATTTACCTGCTGCAAATTTTTCGATGGAGTTAAAAATCATCTAGCTTCACGAACTCCTTTAGCTAATTCGCTAGCTAAATGTGCAACAGCAGCTAGCCCGCACTCTTCATCTGGTGCATCTTGAATTGCTTTAATAAATGCCGAGCCAACGATCACGCCATCTGCAAATGCGGCAACTTCTTTAGCTTGTTCACGGTTTGAGACGCCCAAACCAACGCTAATTGGCTTATCGGTAACTTTGCGCAACCTGGCAACTAACTCGCCAGCACCACTTGAAATACCAGATCGCGCACCTGTGACACCCATCAAGCTAGCTGCGTAAATAAATCCACCGCATTGCTCGGTCACTTTAACTAAACGCTCTGGTTTGGTGCTCGGTGCAACAACATAAATTGGATTAATCGAACTGGCCGCTACTGCGCTACGCCATTCATCGGACTCTTCAATAGTTAGATCTGGCGTAATTACACCTGAGCCACCATTGTCAGAAATTGCTTGTGCGAACTTTGCTGCGCCATATTTTTCAATTGGATTCCAGTACGTCATGACAACGGCAGCAACACCTTGTTGGCTGGCATGTTTAAGCGCGGCAAAAACATCACTTGCGCCGGTGCCGTTTTCTAGCGCCTGAGTTGCCGCTGCTTGGATAGTTGGACCATCCATAACTGGATCGCTGTATGGGTACCCAATTTCAATGGCATCTACCCCAGCTTTAGCCAAAGTTTCGATTACTTTATGGCAACCACTTTGTGTAGGGAATCCTGCTGGAATGTATGCAATTAAAGCTGCGCGATTTTCAGCCCGTGTTTTTACAAATAGCTGATCTAGCGCGGTATTTGTGCTCACTAAAGTGGAATCCCAAAATAGTTAGCTGCTGTTTGTACATCTTTGTCTCCGCGACCCGAAAGATTAATCAATAACGTAGCGTTTGGGCCAAGTTCATTGCCAATTTGGATCGCACCAGCAAGCGCGTGAGCAGTTTCAATGGCCGGAATAATTCCTTCAGTTTTGCAAAGTAGTGCAAACGCTGCCATAGCTTGGGCATCGGTAATTGCGCGATATTCCGCGCGACCAATGTCGTGAAGATATGCATGTTCTGGACCGACTCCTGGATAATCCAAACCTGCCGAAATTGAATGCGATTCGATGGTCTGACCATTCTCATCTTGTAAAACATATGAACGAGTGCCGTGGAGAACACCACGTGTTCCACCAGAAATTGTTGCGGCATGGCGACCTGTTTCAACGCCGTCACCACCTGCTTCAAGGCCAATCAAGCGAACATCTACATCTTTAATAAAATCATGGAAAATTCCAATTGCATTTGAACCGCCACCAACGCAAGCAAGAACAGCATCAGGAAGTTTGCCGGTTAACTCAATAACCTGAGCGCGAGCTTCCTCGCCAATAATTTTATGGAAATCGCGCACCATGGTCGGGAACGGATGTGGTCCAGCGACGGTGCCTAATAAGTAATGTGTATTCTCAACATTAGTTACCCAATCACGCATCGCTTCGTTGATGGCATCTTTTAAGGTGCGTGACCCAGAAGTTACTGGAACAACTTGGGCACCTAACAATTTCATGCGGGCCACATTTAACGATTGTCGTTTAGTGTCTTCTTCACCCATGTAAACCACGCACTCGAGGCCCATCAAGGCAGCAGCTGTTGCAGATGCAACACCGTGCTGGCCAGCACCGGTTTCGGCGATGATGCGTGTTTTACCCATTCGTTTAGTTAGCAGGGCTTGACCTAAAACATTATTAATTTTGTGACTGCCGGTATGGTTTAAATCTTCACGTTTTAAAATAATTCTTGCGCCACCAGCATGTTCAGCAAAGCGCTTCGCTTCAGTGATGATGCTTGGTCTACCGCTGTAACTGCGATGTAGTTCGGCTAGTTGGGCTTGAAAGATTGGATCTTTAAGCGCCGATGAATGTGCCGCTTCTAGTTCTTCTAGAGCGCCGATCAAAGCTTCGGGCACAAAACGCCCACCATATGGACCAAAATGGCCCAGGCCATCAATAACCAGCTTTGGATCGAACATGGGGCAAGCCTACCTTTGGCCTAATAGATCGCGCATCGCCAAAATTGGATTCCCAGCCTTGACTAGAGCTTCGCCAACCAAAATTGCGTTAGCGCCATATTTTTGGGCAAATTCCACATCACTACGCTGAGAAATCCCTGATTCGGCAACTCGGATTAATTCAGTAGGAATCTCAGGCAAAAGTTCGGCAAATGCTTTCTGATCGACTTCCAACGTTTTTAAGTTTCGCGAATTGATTCCGACTAACTCGGGATTAATTTCAAGAGCACGCTCTAATTCTTGATAGGTATGAACTTCAACCAACGCTCTCATACCTAACTCTTTAGTCAAAGCTGCAAACTCATTTAATTGACTATCGCTAAGGCCGGCAACGATTAGCAGAACTATGTCAGCGCCGTGAGCTCTGGCTTCGAAGAACTGATATTCATCGACCATAAAATCTTTACGCAGAATTGGCAATGTAACTCGCTTACGAACTGCATCGAGATCAGCCAACGATCCGCTAAATCTACGATGTTCGGTAAGAACGCTTATCGCGCTTGCACCAGCTTCTTGATATTGCTCCGCGAGTGCGGCTGGATCAGCAATTGCTGCCAAAGAACCTTTGCTAGGTGAAGAACGCTTTACTTCGGCAATCACCGCCATTTCTTGGGCGCGCATGATCGGCAAGCAATCAATTACTGGGGCCGCCCCGAATGCGGCAGCTTCGATCTCACTTCGAGGAATTTTTCGTTCGGCCAAATCTTCCTTTACGCCAACAATAATTTCGTCAAGAACACTCATCGCTCTGAATCACTTTCTTGAGTTGGGTCTATCCCCTGATCCTGTGCATTCCAATCCGAGAGCTTGATTGGCTTGCGATCATATTTTGATGACAATTTAAAGGAACGACCCAGAATTAGCGTGAGCGAAATTACGATTACTGCAGAGATAAAAATTTCGACTGCGCGATTCATTTGTGTGCCAAATCATTTGCTGCCCTGACTGCACCTAATACGGCTGCTGCCTTGTTATGGCATTCTTGATTTTCAGACTCGGCATCTGAATCCGCTACAACGCCAGCGCCAGCTTGAACATAAGCTTTTCCATCTTTTATTAAAGCGGTTCGAATAGCAATACAAGTATCTATATTTCCAGTGAAATCTATGTAACCGATCGCTCCGCCATAAAGTCCACGTCTAGTTGGTTCTAATTCTTCGATGATTTCCATCGCACGTGGTTTAGGAGCTCCAGAAAGCGTGCCGGCTGGGAAAGTAGCGAAGAGAGCATCAACTGGAAGTGAATCACTTGCCAGTTTTCCGGTTACAGTAGAAACTATATGCATTACATGCGAGTACCGCTCAATGTGCATGAAATCTACAACTTCAACACTTCCGGCTGAGCAAATCCGTCCTAAATCATTACGTCCTAAATCAACTAACATCAAATGTTCAGCACGTTCTTTAGGGTCAGCTAACAATTCTGTTGCTAAGCGAGCATCTTCTTCAGGTGAATCAGAACGCTTTCGAGTACCGGCAATCGGATGCACCATTACTTCGCCATCAGTTACTTTTACAAGCGCTTCGGGGCTCGAGCCAACCACAGAAACGCCATCGGCGAAATGGAATAGGTACATATACGGGCTTGGATTGTGTAAACGCAGCATGCGATACACATCAATTGGCTCTGATTTGCAATCAATTTCGAATCGCTGTGAAAGTACAACTTGAAATGCCTCGCCTGCCAAAATTTCTTCTTTAATCGTAGCGACTTTCGCTAAAAACTCTGGGGCTGAAATGTTAGAAGCAATCGTCCCACTTGTTGATTTACTTAACTCTGAAAGATATCCAGGCAATGGCGCCGTCAAATCTTTAGCCATTTGATCTAATCGGGCAACTGCTGCCTGATAAGCCTCATCTACTCGCTCATCGCTGCCATCCCAGTTAATCGCATTCGCAATTAAGGTAATAGTGCCATCGCTGTGATCAAGAACTGCGAGATCTGTTGTTAACATGAATGCTAATTCCGGAATTTTTAAATCATCAATCGCTAAGTTGGGCAATTTTTCGAGTCTGCGCACACTGTCATAACCAAGGTAGCCAACCAAGCCACCAGTTAGTGGTGGCAGCCCAGCAATTTTTGGTGATTTCAAATGATTAGCACTTAAGCGAAGTGCTGCCAATGGATCAATGCCTGATGGTGCACCTGCTGGAGGTTTACCTAACCAAGTTGCTAAACCGTTTTCTGCGGTCAAAGTAGCTTCGCAATTAACTCCGATAAAGGAATATCTTGACCATGCGCCGCCGTGTTCGGCTGATTCCAATAGAAAAGTTGCTGGTCGATTAGCGCCAAGTTTTCGGTAGACCGCTAGTGGAGTTTCGCCATCGGCCAATAATTTACGAGAAACCGGAATCACATTGAAGTTACGGGCATACTCACGAAATTCGGCTATCTGCATCGTGATTACTCGCCAAACAATTCAGTATGGAAACAAGTGAGTTGACCGGTATGACAAGCTGGACCGACTTGTTCAACCTTAATTAAAATTGCATCGCTGTCACAATCCAGAGACACGGAAATAACTTTTTGGGTGTGACCTGATGTAGCACCTTTAACCCAAAGTTCATTCCGCGAACGAGACCAATAGGTGGCTGCTTTTGTGGCCAAAGTTTGAGTTAGTGCTTCGTGATTCATATAAGCCAGCATTAAAACTTCACCCGTTTTAGCATCTTGCGCGATTGCCGGAATTAAGGTGCTGGGATCACTAAACCGAGCTGATAACTCAGGCGGGAACTCGATTGCGCTCATTGGGCAATTCTGCCCTACGCAAGTGCGCTGGTGCGAACCGAATAGCCTTGCTGGCTCAAATAACGCTTAACATCTCCGATGCGATGAATTCCGAAGTGAAAAACACTAGCTGCCAATAATGCATCGGCGCCGGCATCTAGAGCGGCTGCAAAATCAGATAACGCCCCTGCCCCACCACTTGCGATTAGTGGCACATTCGCAACTTGGCGAACCGCTTTGATCATGCCTAAGTCATAACCAGCACGAGTGCCGTCGGCATCCATTGAATTTAGCAATATTTCGCCGACTCCAAGTGCGCAAGCTTTTTCAACCCAAGCCAAAGCATCAAGGCCAGCACTTTCGCGACCACCATGAGTGGTGACTTCAAAACCAGATGGAGTATTAGCGCGACGAGCATCAACTGATAAAACCAGTACTTGCGAACCAAACTTTTCGACAATTTCAGAAATCAATTCAGGTCGAGCAATTGCAGCGGTATTAATTGAGATTTTATCGGCGCCAGCGCGCAGTAAGTTATTTACATCTGCCACACTTCGAATTCCACCGCCAACTGTAAGTGGAATAAAAACTTGTTCAGCAGTTCGTGCCACCACATCAAGTGTTGTAGCTCGATTCATGTTGCTTGCTGAAATATCTAGAAATGTTAACTCGTCAACACCTTCTAAGTTATAAACCTTTGCCATCTCAACTGGATCACCAGCATCAACTAAGTCGGTGAAGTTAACACCTTTAACCACACGTCCGTCGGTTACATCGAGACAAGCGATAATTCGACTAGCTAGGGTCATTTCTTAAAACTTTCCATTTGCAACTGCTAGAGCCTCAGGTAAAGTAAAAGCCCCAGTATAAAGAGCTTTGCCAACGATCGATCCTTCAACTCCTAAATCAACCAACTGCGCAATTGCCGCAATATCCGCTAGCGATGAAACGCCACCGCTTGCAACAACTGGTGCTTTAGTTGCAGCACAAACCGACTTTAATAACTCCAAATTTGGTCCAGTTAATGTGCCGTCTTTTGCTACATCAGTAACAATGTATCGAGAGCAACCATCGCGATCTAGACGTTCGATTGTTTCAAATAATTCGCCACCTTCTTTAGTCCAGCCGCGCGCTGCAAGAGTTGTACCCCGCACATCAAGACCAACTGCGATGCGATCGCCATATTGCTTAATTACTTTGGCGGTCCATGCTGGATCTTCAAGTGCTGCAGTTCCTAAATTAACTCGGGTACAACCCGTTGCTAAAGCGCGTTTTAGCGATTCATCATCACGAATACCGCCTGAAAGTTCGACTTTAATATCTAGAGCTGCAACAACCTCGGCTAAAAGTGTGGCGTTACTTCCCCGGCCAAATGCTGCATCTAAGTCAACCAAGTGCAGCCATTCAGCGCCTGCGCTTTGAAATTCCAATGCGACTTCAAGTGGTGCGCCATAAATACTCTCTTGATCAAGTGCGCCTTGAACTAAGCGAACAGCACGGCCATCTTTTACGTCGACCGCAGGCAGCAGCTCTAATTTTTTCACAGACTTTTACTCCAATTTGAAATCAATTTAAGTCCAGCAGCGCCAGATTTTTCCGGATGGAACTGAGTTGCCGTTAATGCACCATCTTCAACTGCAGCTAAAAATGGTTCACCGTATTCAGACCAAGCTTGATATTGACCAACCGGTGCGGTGGCTGCATATGAATGAACAAAATAGAAACTTTCATTTTCAACTCCCGCAAAAATTGTTGAGCCAGGTGTAGTTGAAACGGTATTCCAACCCATGTGTGGCAAAATCGGAGCGTTTAATTTCTTGACCATTCCTCGCCAAATTCCAACTCCTTGGTGAGCGCCGTTTTCCGAGTGTTCTAGCCCGCTTTCAAAAAGTATTTGCATTCCTATACATATTCCAAGTGTTGGGCGATCCAATGCAACTCGTTCGCGCGCAATCTCATCACCGTTAACACTTCTAAGGCCATTCATGCAGGAAGCAAATGCGCCAACCCCAGGGATTACTAAACCATCTGCTTCGAGGGCAATTTTGCGATCTGCTGTTACAACGACATCGTGACCAGAGGTCGCAAAAGCACGTTCTGCTGAACGTAAATTTCCGGAACCGTAATCAAGAATTGCAATCAATGATGACCTACAACGTGCCCTTAGTTGATGGGATTCCGGATACGCGGCCGTCGAGAGAGACCGCATCACGTAATGCGCGTGCAACAGCTTTGAACTGCGCTTCAAAAACATGGTGCGCATTGCGCCCTTCGAGCACTCGGATGTGAAGAGCGATATGCGCTTCAGCCACGATTGATTCCCAAATATGTTTTCCAAGAGTGGTATCAAAAGTACCGATTAATTCCACGATCTCTGGTTGGCGATGTACTAAATATGGTCGACCAGAAAGATCAACCGCAGCTTGAACTAAAACTTCATCGAGTGGAACCATGGCATCACCAAAGCGACGAATACCAGCCTTATCGCTTAGGGCTTCGCGAAGTGCTTGGCCGAAAGCGAGCGAGGTATCTTCAACAGTATGGTGAGAATCAACGTCAACATCTCCAGTGGTTTTTACAGTTAAATTAAAACCCGAATGCTTGCCCAGTTGCGAGAGCATATGATCAAAAAATGGCACTCCGGTATCAACACTGATCGAACCATCGCCATCTAAATTTAATTCGACGAGGACATGAGATTCCTTAGTCTTTCGTTCGACTCGGGCTGTTCTCATCTACTTATCTCCTTCTGCTTGAACTTCGGCTAGTACTTCAGCCAGGGCTGATAGAAAAGCTTGATTTTCGGCTGCGGTGCCAATTGTTACGCGAAGTTGACCTAATAATCCCACATCTCGAATCAGGATGCCGCGATCTAGCAACTTCTGCCAGATCTGATCTGCTGGTTGGTTAAAGCCACCGAAAAGTAAGAAGTTGGCCGAGCTCGGCGTGACTGATAAACCTAGCTTGGTTAATCCAGCCTGGACGATCTCTCGTTGGTGAATCAAAGTATCAACGCCAGCTAAAAGTTCATCTGCAAAAGAAAGAGCTACTTCAGCAACAGCTTGGGTAATTGCACTTAAGTGATAGGGCAAGCGAACCAGTTGAAGTGCATCGATGACCGCAGGATCTGCGATTAGATAACCTAACCGTGCGCCGGCAAATGCAAACGCTTTACTCATAGTGCGAATAACAATCACATTCGGATACTGCGCAATTAGCGTTGTCGCAGAAGCCTCGGAAGAAAATTCAGCATAAGCCTCATCAATTACCAGCAAACCACCAATTACTGCAGTAGCTTTTGCAATTTCGCTGATTTCCGAAATCGTAACTACTGAACCGGTTGGGTTATTTGGAGTGGTAATAAATGTCAGATTCGGTTTAACCGATAGCACCTGTTGGACGGCTGCCGCAATATCTAGTGAATGATCACCGCGACGTTTTCCATCAATCCAATTAACGGAAGTTACCTTTGCAATCAGCGGATGCATTGAGTAAGAAGGTGTAAATCCGAGTGCGCTTTCGCGGCCAAATGCTAGAAAAATAGATTGAATTATTTCATTACTGCCATTTGCGGCCCAAAGATTAGCGCCTTTGAAATCAACCCCAGTCTGATTTGTAATGTACTTCGCTAAACCGGCTCGCAATGCCACTGCATCGCGATCTGGATATCGGTTTAAAGTTTGGCTGACTTCAGAAACCCTTTTCGCAATAGCAGTAACTAACGCAGTAGATGGTGCGAAAGGATTTTCATTGGTATTTAGCTGAGCGCTTGCCGGAACTTGTGGCGCTCCGTAAGGCGACATAGGTTTAAGCGATTCGCGAAGTGGAAGCCAGGATGGCCAATTATTTGAATTACTCATAGTTGTTCCAGTCGAGCGGTCATCGCTTCGCCGTGCGCGGGAAGATCTTCAGAATTGGCAAGCGTCACAACTGTTGGAACTAGTTCCAGAAACGCTGTTTGATTGTAGGAAACAAAGTGCAAGCCGCGTAGGAATGTTTGAACAGATAACCCACTTGAATGACAGGCGCAACCGCCAGTTGGGAGTACGTGATTAGAACCAGCTGCATAGTCTCCTAATGACACAGGAGTAAACCGACCAATGAAAACAGCGCCAGCATTTCGAATTTTTTCGGCATCATTCGCAGCATTCTTTGTTTGAATCTCTAAATGCTCGGCGGCATAGGCATTGACCACGTCTAAACCTTGCGAAATTGAATCAACTAAGACAATTGCAGACTGGATACCAGAAAGGGCCGTAGTAATTCGTTGACTGTGTTTTGTGGCAGCAACCCGAATGGTCAATTCGGCTTTAACCGCAATTGCTAAATCACTTGAAGTTGTAACCAAAACTGCAGCTGCAATTGGATCATGTTCGGCTTGGCTAATCAGATCTGCGGCGACATCACTTGCTAAAGCAGATTCATCAGCCAGAATTGCAATTTCAGTTGGCCCAGCTTCGGAGTCAATACCGATCACACCACGTAGTGCTCGCTTAGCAGCAGCCACATAAATATTTCCTGGACCCGTTACTAAGTCGCACTTTTCGCAGAACCCATCTATGCCAAAAGCAAATAAAGCTACCGCTTGAGCTCCACCGACTGCATAAACTTCAGTTATCCCAAGCAATGCACAAGTTGCCAAAATTGTTGGATGTGGAAGCCCACCAAATTCGCTTTGAGGCGGTGATGCAACTGCAATACTTGTTACTTTTGCAATTTGTGCTGGAACCACATTCATCATGACACTACTTGGATAAACCGCACGTCCACCAGGAACATATAAACCAACGCGATCAACTGGAACCCATTTCTCAGTGACGGTTCCGCCTTCGACCACTTGTACTGTCTTTACATCACGCACTTGATCCTCGTGAACTTTTCGAACTCGAGAGATGGAAAGCTCAAGCGCGGTGCGAATTGATGGATCTATTTCGGCGAGAGCGGTATCAAGTGCTGCCTGTGGAACTCGAATGTTGGCAGGTCTGACGCCATCGAATTCTTGAGCTAATTCGCGCAGAGTTTCTTCGGACCCATTTTTTACGCGCTCTAGGATCGGTGCGATCGCAGCCATGGCGGTTTCGACATCTAATCGAGCACGCGGAATCTCGCGGTTAATGTCCGCTTTGCTTAATGTACGACCACGTAGATCGAGGGTTCGAATCACACCCTTATTCTACTTCTAAGAGCTATACGTTCTGCAGACAATTAACGCCAAGAATGGCTTTTAGATCAGCGCTCAAACTTGGTGATGATGTGACTTTATATTCCAACTTCATAACCGTGTTACCGGTGGGTTCTTCTAATTGCAGATGCACTTCGCGCTTTCCTGGATGAGTGCGCAAGATCTCTTTTAAGCGATCGACTATCGGTGGCGTGCATTGAGCCACAGGCATTGTGATTACTAATGGACCAGCTGGCCCTTGCGAGATATCTGGAAAAGTAACTTCAAGCGCAGTGAATCTAAGTTGGTCTTCGCGGCGATCAACTCGGCCTCGAATTAGCGCAACACGGTCTGTCGTTAGTGTTAGGGCGTATTGATTGTAAGTGTTTGAGAAGAACAAAACTTCTAAGGAACCTTCAAGATCTTCAATATTAACTACTGCCCAATTAGAACCAGTTTTTGTGATCTTGCGAGTAATGCCAGTGATTAAACCACCGATCGTCACGATTTGCTCGTGGTCTCCACCTTCATCAATTAATTCGGAAATTGATTTCGAAACGTTAGCGCGCAGAATATGTTCAACGCCAAGCAGCGGATGATCTGAAACATAGAGACCTAGCATTTCGCGTTCATAGCTCAAGAGAAGCGCTTTATCCCATTCACCTGTTGGTACTTGCACTTCCATAGTTGCAACTGATGTGGTGCTATCGCCACCGAATAAATCGAATTGACCGATAGCTTCAGCCCGCTTGCTTTCAATAACTGAATCGATCGCCTCGAGGTGAATACTCATTAGGCCTTTGCGAGACTCTCCCAACGAATCAAAAGCACCTGCTTTGATCAAAGATTCAATGGTCTTTTTATTGCAAACTTGGGCATCAACTTTGGCCAAGAAATCACCAAATGAAGTGAACTTACCTTTAGCTTCGCGCGCTGCTTTAATTGATGCAACTACACCTTCGCCTACGTTGCGAATAGCTGCTAAACCAAAACGAATATCGACTCCTCGTGGGGTGTATTCGGCATCTGATTCATTTACATCGGGTGGCAAAACTTTGCTTCCCATTCGACGACATTCAGATAAATAGAGAGCCGACTTATCTTTATCATCACGCACGCTGGTTAATAGAGCTGCCATGTACTCAGCTGGGTAATTAGCTTTTAAGTAACCAGTCCAATAAGAAACCATTCCGTAACCCGCGCTGTGTGCCCGGTTGAACGCATAATCGGAGAACGGAATCAGAACGTCCCAAAGTCGTTTAATTGCGGCAGCTGAGAAGCCATTTTCGCGCATACCGCTTTCGAAGTGAACGTACTCTTTATCTAGAACATCGCGATTTTTCTTACCCATTGCTTTGCGCAAAAGATCTGCGCGGCCGAGTGAGAATCCAGCAACTTTCTGAGCGATCGCCATTACTTGTTCTTGATAAACAATTAAGCCATAAGTATCACCCAGAATTTCTTCGAGTGGCTTCTCAAGTTCAGGATGAATTGGCTCAACCGGCTTACGTTTATTCTTACGATCGGCGTAGTTATTGTGTGCGTTTTCACCCATTGGGCCCGGGCGATACAACGCAATCACAGCTGAAATATCGGCAAATGAATCTGGCGCTAAGCTTTTAAGTAGCGCACGCATTGGCCCGCCATCGAGTTGGAAAACACCCAAGGTGTCACCGCGCGCTAATAGTTCATAAGTTTTCTTATCATCAAGCTTTAAATTTTCCAGAACTACTTCTTCGCCACGGTTTGCTTTGATATTTAGCAAGCAATCATCAAGCACGGATAGGTTTCGAAGTCCTAAGAAGTCCATCTTTAATAATCCGGTAGCTTCGCAGGCACCCATATCAAACTGAGTAATAATCGCGCCATCAGCTTCGCGTCGATGAATCGGAATTACATCAAGTAATGGCTGAGCCGAAAGAATTACGCCAGCTGCGTGAACGCCCCATTGGCGCTTAAGCCCTTCGAGGCCGCGAGCAGTATCAACTACAACTTTGCTATCGGGATCAGTTTCGTAAAGTTGGCGGAATTCATTTGCTTCGCCATACCGATCATCTTGGGGGTTAAAAACTCCCCCTAAAGAAATATCTTTACCCATAACAGCTGGTGGCAAGGCCTTGGTAAGTCGTTCGCCGATTGCATATGGGTAGCCAAGTACTCGAGTGGAATCTTTAATCGCTTGCTTCGACTTGATCGTGCCATAAGTAATAATTTGAGCAACTCGGTCTTCGCCATATTTTGTCGTGGCATAACGAATCATTTCGCTGCGCCGACGTTCATCGAAATCGAGATCAATATCAGGCATCGAGATTCGTTCTGGATTTAGGAATCGCTCAAATAAAAGTCCATGCTCAATCGGATCAAGGCCAGTAATACCTAAGGCATAAGCAACTAAGGAACCTGCAGCAGATCCACGGCCAGGACCAACTCGAATTCCTTTGCTTTGCGCATGTGAAACTAAGTCAGCAACAACTAAAAAGTAACCGGGAAAACCCATTTTGTTCATAACTTCTAATTCGTAATTTAAACGCTCTGCATATGCAGCCGGAACTTCGCCATTTAGGCGACGAACTAAACCAGCTTGTGACTCTTTAACTAACCAAGTTACTTCAGTTTCGCCAGCTGGAACCGGAAACACTGGCATTAAGTTTTCATTCTCGCGCAATTTAACGTCGCAACGTGACGCGATTAGTAAGGTGTTATCGCAGGCTTCGGGCAACTCTTTGAAGAGTTCGCGCATCTCGGCTGCTGTCTTCAGATAAAACTCGTCGTTATCAAACTTAAAACGTTTTGGATCAGCCAGAGTGGATCCTGATTGCACGCACAGCAAAGCCTCGTGTGCCTTGGCATCTGCTTTAGCGGTGTAGTGCAAATCGTTAGTGGCTAATAATGGCAACTTTAAATCTTTGGCTAACTTCAAGAGATCAGCTTTAACCCGAGTTTCAATTTCGATGCCATGATCCATTAATTCCAGATAAAAGTTATTTGCTCCGAAGATATCGCGGTAATCGCTGGCTGCGCGCAATGCTTCTTTATATGCACCCATTCGAAGTCGAGTTTGAATTTCACCACCTGGACAGCCAGTCGTGGCTATTATTCCTTCAGCATATTTAGAAAGTAGTTCTCGATCCATTCGCGGTTTGTAGTAAAAACCTTCGAGTGATGCCAGTGAAGACAATCGGAAAAGGTTTGCCAGCCCAACATTATTTTCAGCCACCATTGTCATGTGGGTATATGCGCCACCACCTGAAACATCATCTTCGCCACCATCGGCCCACTTAACTCTGCTCTTATTGAATCTAGATTCTGGAGCTACGTAAGCTTCGATTCCGATGATTGGCTTGATACCAGCTTTGGTCGCTTGCTTATAGAAATCAAAGGCACCGAAAACATTTCCATGATCGGTCATTGCAATCGCTGGCATTTCTTGTCGAGCAGCATCTTGAACTAACTCGCCAACGCGTGCAGCACCATCGAGCATCGAGTACTCGGTGTGTACGTGTAAGTGAACGAATGAGTCAGACATTTAGCGAGAGATCTACTTTCCTGAAGCCGTTAATTAAGGAAGAACCGCATCGCTGAGTAGCCCCAATGATGTTTGCAAGTCACTTGGATAAGGTGCCTTGAAAGACATTGGTGCCCCAGTAATCGGGTGGGCAAATCGTAGTTCTAAGGCATGTAGCCAAGGTCGCGCCATGCCTAAACTTTTGGCTAATACTGGGTCTGCGCCATACGTATTATCGCCGACAAGCGGATGATGCAGCGCAGAGAAGTGAACCCGAATCTGGTGCGTACGCCCAGTCTCAAGTTCTACTTCAACGAGTGAAACTGATCGATAATATTCAATTACTTCATAGTGAGTGATGCTGATCTTGCCATTAGCTACTACGCCGAATCGGTGATCTTCTTTTGGGTGCCGATCAATCGGGGCATCAATGGTTCCACTCGATGGGTCAATATGACCTTGGATTAGGGCATGATAAATTTTTTCGACAGTGCGATCTCGGAATGCATCCTTTAATACGTGATATGCCTGATCAGATTTTGCAACCACCATTAATCCTGATGTGCCCACGTCGAGGCGATGAACTATGCCGGCTCGCTCTGCTGGCCCAGTTGTCGTAATCGTGTAACCAGCTGCAGTTAATGCACCTACGACAGTCGGACCATTCCAGCCAGGGCTCGGATGAGCGGCACAACCAACAGGTTTATCAATTACAACTATTGCATCATCATCGTAAACAACTGTTAGGCCTTCAATTGGTGTTAATGGAATTGGATCAGGATTTAATGGCGCTGGCAAGAGCACTTCAATTATTTGCCCAGCTTCAACACGTTCAGATTTTTGTAGCGGTCTTCCGTCGGTAGTGATGTCACCATCTTCGAGTAGTCGCACGACAGCAGTTCGAGAAAGACCTAGTACACGAGTAAGTGCACTGTCAATTCGCTCGCCCGCTACTCCTTCTGGAACAGCCAGAGTTCGTGATTCACGATTACTCTTATTTTGAGACATCAACTGGCCCAACATTTCTAATTGTTAAAACTATTGCTAGGAACGCAGCAACTACGATTGCACTATCGGCTAAATTAAACACTGGCCAATGGGTTAATTCGAGCCAATCAATAACTTCGCCTTTAAGAAAGCCGGGGCTTCGAAAAAGTCGATCCGTTAAGTTTCCGAGAACTCCACCTAAGAGCAACCCAAGAGTTGTTGCCCAGCCCAACGAGGTAACTTTAGCGCTGTAATAAATGATTGCGATAACTGCCGCGACGGCAATGCAGGTGAAGATAATTGTTGCTCCAGTTGCAAAACTAAAGGCAGCGCCTGGGTTGCGAACTAAAGTTAATTGAAAAAATG
>CAZFZK010000005.1:0-794 GCA_964523605.1 uncultured Candidatus Planktophila sp.
CGTCATATTTCTCAAGCTCTGGCAAATTTGCCCGAGTTAAAGAGTTTAAATTTATCAGCGCCCCTTACTGCTATGACTATTTCGTTAGCCGAGCGCCTCGATGGTTTGCCGCGCCACTTAGCAATGCATCCATGTGCCGTAGTTCTATCTGACGGTGGTTTATTAGATAGAGCACCACTAACGCTAAATGCCGGCGGTTATCCGATGGTCGAATTTGATAAAGATGATGTCGAAGCAGTTGGGTTATTGAAGTTAGATATTTTGGGCGTGCGCATGCAATCAAGTATTTCATTTGCATTATCGGAAATTGAACGCACTGAAGAAAAAAGTATTGAGATCGATGCAGTCGCACTAGATGATGCGAAAACTTTCGAATTGATTAGATCGACTAAGACGCTCGGGATATTTCAAATTGAAAGCCCGGGCCAGCGCGAACTAGTTGGCAAACTTGAACCAAATACTTTTAACGATTTAATTATAGAAATCTCACTCTTTCGCCCGGGGCCAGTTAAAAGCGACATGATCACGCCATTTCTAAAAGCCAGGCATGGTTGGTCGGCTGCCAAGTTAATTCATCCAAGGTTGCACGATATTTTGGCTGAAACTGAAGGTGTAGTGGTCTTTCACGAGCAAGTAATCCGGATCATTGCTGAAATGGCTGGGGTCTCATTGGCCCAAGCCGATGAAAAACGGCGCGCACTTGGCGATCGCGATGGCCAGCAAGAAGTCTGCGATTGGTTCTTTCCGGCTGCCACCGAAGCTGGCTTTGAGTTGCCGGTAATTAGTGAGGTGTG
>CAZFZK010000005.1:804-22336 GCA_964523605.1 uncultured Candidatus Planktophila sp.
GCGCGCTTTTGCCTCCTTTGGTTTTTGTAAAGCACATGCTGCAGCTTTTGCGCTGCCCACTTATCAATCAGCCTGGCTTAAAACTCATTACCCAGCAGCTTTCTTAGCTGGTGTTTTAACCCATGACCCAGGCATGTATCCGAAGCGGTTAATTCTCGACGAGGTACGCCAATTAGGTTTAACGATCGCGCCTCTTGATATTAATTACTCTGATCGGGTTTATCGAGTTGAAGATAAGGGCAGCGCAATTCGTATTTCACTATCAACGGTGGGCGGCATCAGCGATCGCGAGATCGAAAGCATAATTGCAGCCCGGCCATATGTTGATCTAGCAGATTTCTTCCGCCGCTCTGGAGCAGCGATGCCGACGATCGAATCACTAATTCTTACTGGTGCTTTCGATGCAATACATAATTTAGATAGCACCGAACTAAATCGCCGTGATCTCTTATTGCACCTAAACGACTTGCAGCAAGGGCCAGTTCAAGCAATCTCTGGTTCGCAATTAACTTTCGGTTTCGCGCCCCCTGCGCTAATTCCAAGTGGTCTGCCCGAACTGCGCGAGAGTGAAAAAGTGCAGCATGAGGTAGAGCGACTAGGTATGGACATAACGCATCATATGATCGAGTTCTATGGCGAATTCTTAAATGCAATTGGCGCAGTGCGTTCATCTGAACTATTAAAACAACGTTCCCGAACTTCAATCTTGGTTGCCGGCGTTAAAGTAACTTTGCAGACACCGCCAGTTAGATCAGGCAAGCGAGTAATTTTCTTAACGTTAGACGACGGTTACGGCTGCAGTGATGCGACCTTCTTTCCGGATGCCCAAACTGATTACGCTGGCACGCTTTATAACTCGCAATTGTTATTAGTCCGCGGTGAAGTGCGCCGAACTGGCGCTAGGGGAGTATCACTACGCGCCGATGCAGCTTGGTCGCTATCTGATGTCTATAGCCAATGGTTATCTAATAAGGTGGCGATATGAGCAGCGAGCCAGAGGCAACGGCGACGATTCTCCATGTTGATATGGATGCTTTCTACGCCTCAGTTGCTGAACGAGATGACCCATCGCTGCGCGGTAAAGCCGTAGTAGTTGGGGCAGGAGCACGCGGTGTTGTGTTATCGGCAAACTATGCCGCTCGCAAATATGGAATTCGTGCCGCAATGCCAGTTGGTCGCGCTAAGCGAATGGCGCCACATGCAATTTTTGTCACTCCAGATCATTCGCGATACGCCGAAGTTTCAGCGAAAGTAATGGAGATCTTTGATTCATTCACGCCGTTAGTTGAACCAATTTCACTCGATGAAGCTTTCCTTGATGTAACAGGCGCTCGTAAATTACTTGGTACCGGTCGCGAGATTGCAGTTGAGATTCGTCGCCAAGTTGAAGCCAGCGAAGGCATTACTTGTTCAGTTGGTATTGCACCATCTAAATTCATTGCCAAGTTAGCATCGGGTCATTGCAAACCAAATGGCATCTTAGAAATTCCAGCTGATCGCATTTTAAATTTCTTGCATCCTTTGCCAGTAAATGCCATTTGGGGAGTTGGGCCCAAGACAGCCGAAACCCTTGAACGGCTAGGTTTGCGTACAGTTGCCGATATTGCCAACTTGCCTCGCGCAACTTTAATTCGTGCACTAGGCCAAGCAAGCGGTTCTTCACTCTATGAATTAGCTTGGGGCCGTGATTATCGTGATGTGACTCCAAATGAACCAGATAAAAGTATTTCAGCAGCTGAAACTTTTGCGCAAGATATTGATGACCCCGAAGAAATTCTGCAAGAATTCTTACGTCTTACTGAAAAAGCAGCAGCCCGATTACGTGAAAATAATTACTACGCCAAAACAATTTCGATCAAAGTTCGTTTCGCTGATTTCTCAACCATTTCGCGTTCAAAAACTTTGCCACTACCGATAGATAGCACGCACGACATTTACGAAATCGCTAAATCCCTTTTCTTAGCCCTTAACCTCGATCGCGCTCGCCTACGTCTAGTTGGCATCTCACTCGATAATTTAAGTGAGGCAGCTCCAGAACAACTACTTTTAGGCGCCCGCGAAAAAGGCTGGCGCGAGGCAGATACCGCCATAGACAGGGCGAAATTACGCTTCGGCGGCGGCAGCGTTCGGCCAGGGCGATTAATTAGGAAATCCTCAGCAGATCCAAAGGAGTCCGAGGGCGAAAAAAGTAGCGAGTAGGGCGCACATGTTCTATTGTGGCCTTATGCCACTTTCCGAGCGTGAAGAGAAGCTACTGGCCCAGATGGAAAAAGCCCTCTTGGCCGATGACCCACGCCTAGTTTCAGCTCTTACTGGGGCCCCAACAAAATCTAGCCGCCGCAATTTAGGACTGGCAGTCGTGCTCTTTTTTGCAGGTTTTGGCGCAGTTTTCGGTGGCCTCTTTAGCAAGATTTATCCAATTAGCTGGGTCGGATTCCTGATTTGTTTAACTGGTTTATCGATTCTTGCCGCAGGCCTTAAAGGAAAAGTTGAAGCAATTGCTAAGGGAGAACGGCCGGCAAAACCAGCTAAAAAGGGCTTTAAAGAGCGTATGGATAATCGTTGGGATGAACGCGGTCGCGATCCGCTCGAGTAATATTTAATTTCGAATAGCTAGTCAGGGCCCCCATTCGGGGGTCTTTTTTTATGCAAAAAACAAGTGGAGGAAGCTGCCCACAAAAAGGGGGGATTAGGGAAATAAGTGGCGAAAGGTGGTTGTAAATGGAGGAAAAGGGAGTAAAGTGGGGAACTAGAGCATTCAAACCTTGGGGAAGGGGGAGCTCATGTTTCTCGGCACTCACGAGCCTCGCCTTGATGAAAAGGGCCGTTTAATCCTTCCTGCCAAGTTCCGCGAAGATCTTTCTGCCGGCCTAGTAATTACTAAAGGCCAAGAGCGTTGTCTTTACGTTTTCCCATCAGCTGAATTTGCAACTCTTACCGAACAACTTCGTCAAGCACCAGTAACTGTTAAAGGTGCACGTGACTACATGCGCGTGATGTTTGCCGGCGCACACGATGAAATTCCAGATCGCCAAGGTCGCATCACAATTCCGCAAGCTCTTCGTACATATGCCGGGCTAGATCGCGAATGCGTTGTCATCGGCGCAAATACTCGCGTCGAGATTTGGGATTCAACTTCTTGGAATCAATACCTAAGCGATCGCGAAAAGGGATTCGCTGAAGTTTCCGAGGAGGTGTTCCCAGGTCTCTTTTGATCTAACCACTATCTGTTTTGGCCACCGCCGACCCTACGAAAACGGCGCCCCTTCCCCGGTGCCGTTTATGAAAATCCGTCGGCCGGCGGTGACCAGAGCAGATAGCGATAACGAAAAACGAAACATGGAACACAAGTAGTACCGAAGTAACGAAGTACCGAAAGTTATTAACGAAAGGGGGAGAAGATGCAAGAACACATTTCAGTTATGCGCGATACCTGCGTTGATCTTCTAACTCCTGCAATTAATAAATCCCAAACTCCAGTTGTAGTAGATGCCACTCTTGGTCTTGGTGGACATAGTGAAGCGTTACTAGAGTCAAATCCAAATTTAGTTTTGATCGGCATAGATCGTGACTTAGATGCGATTGTCAAAGCGAAGAATCGTTTAGCTAAATATGAAAATCGAGTCAAACTAAATCACGCGATCTTTGATGAGATTACTGATGTAGTGAACGGTTTTGGATTCGAAAAAGTTGATGGAATTCTCTTTGATCTAGGGGTTTCTTCGATGCAACTTGATCAGAGCGATCGTGGATTTTCTTATTCTCAAGATGCTCCGCTAGATATGCGTATGGATCGATCAACTGGAATTACGGCTAGCGAAATAATCAACACTTACGCACCTGGCGAGCTAGTGCGAATTCTGCGCACTTATGGCGAAGAAAAATTCGCGACTCGCATAGTTGAAAACATTGTTAAAGAGCGAGCTAAGGCACCGCTGAATTCAACTGCCCAATTGGCAACTTTAGTTAAAGAAAGCATCCCAGCTGCTACTCGTCGCACTGGTGGAAATCCTGCTAAGCGCACTTTCCAAGCGCTTCGAATTGAAACTAATGATGAATTAGGAGCAGTAAACCGCGCGATTCCACAGGCACTTGAACTGCTTAAAGTTGGCGGCCGCTTAGTAGTGATGTCTTTCCAGTCACTTGAAGATCGCATCGTTAAAGAAATTTTTACACAAGCAACTACATCAGGTACGCCTCGTGACTTGCCAATCGATCTTCCAGAATTCGCTGCGAAATTTGCTCTAGTTGTTCGCGGTTCGGTTTTACCAAGTGAAGCAGAGATTGCGGCGAACTCGCGCGCGCAATCAGTACGTCTACGTGCAATAGAACGGTTGGCCGCATAAATGGCAATGACAGCGCTAGCTCCAGCAATTAGTAGATCAAAACAAAAAGTTAAAGAGCGATCCTCTGAAGTTGCACTACGTCTGGTACCTAAGATCGACATCGATAAGCGAGCTGATCAGAAAGTTTTCATTCTTTTTCTAACTGGAATTGGAGTGATGGGGCTGGTTGCACTTCTATTTGTAAATACCTTGTTAGCGCAAGATGCTTTTAAACTCTCGAAATTACAACTCGAGGCACGTTTACTGACAGATCAACGAGAAGCATATATTCGGCAACTAGATCGTATTTCTTCGCCAATGGCACTTGCCGCTGCTGCAACTGAAATGGGAATGACGCCTTCTGCCACTCCTACATTCTTAAAGCTTGACGAACCAATAGTTCCTGCAGCTGAAGCAGTTGCTGGAGGATCAATTGGGTAATTTCCTCTTAGTCCGCAAGCGCATTCAAGTTCTTATAGCGCTAACCCTGATCTTTATGGCTATCTTCGTAGCCAAAGTTATTTGGGTGCAAGTAATTACTGCGAACTCAATTAGAACCTGGGCAGTAAATGAAATGGAGAATGTTGCAACGCTGCAAGCACCTCGAGGCACGATTACAGATGTAAATGGTGTTGCGCTAGCAAAGAGCGTAAATGCCATAAATATTGTGGTTGATCAGAGCGCAATTACAAACCCAGCATTTACCGCCAAGTTCACTTCGCCAATACTTGGAATGCCAGTTTCCGAACTGCAAAGACTCTATACCGGTGAACTAAAGTGGAAATTGATCTACCGCAACGCTAAGCCTGCGGTTTGGAGTGAGTTAAAGAAGGCAATTGCTGACCACAACAGCTCGCTTGCGCCGAAAGATTTTGATCAAAGAATTACCGCGTTCTATCCTGAGCGAGCTTATATCCGCGAATATCCCTCTGGCTCATTGGTTGCTTCACTGATTGGTTTTGTTAATCAAGAAGGCAAAGGCGCTACTGGCTTGGAATCAAGCATGAATTCGATCATCACGGGCACAGAGGGAAAGTACTCGTATGCAAATGGATACGGTGCAGAGATCCCTGGTTCTAAATCAGAAATTATTGCGGCCAAAGCTGGAACTTCAATTAGATTAACGATCGATCGTGATATTCAGTGGGTTGCTTCAAAAGCTATAGCTGACGCGGTCAAGTCAGCCAATGCAAGTAGCGGAACTGTAATTGTGATGGATCCAAGGACCGGAGCAATTTTGGCACATGCCACAGCGCCAACTTTTAATCTAAATAATCGTGACAGTGTTTCACTTGCCGCTATGCGCAACCCTTCTGTTCAAGACGTTTACGAACCAGGTTCAACGGGAAAAATCATGACCGTTGCTGCTGCACTTGAAGAGAACAAAGTTACGCCAACGACAGTATTTACGGTGCCAGATGTAATTAAACGTGGTGGGTCAAAATTCCACGATCACAAAAATCATCCAGATTGGCGATTGACCACATCGGGTATTTTGGCAGTTTCTAGTAACACCGGAACAATTCAAATTGGTGAAAAGTTAAGCAACGATCAACTGCACGACTATCTAACAAAGTTTGGTATTGGCGTAAGTACTGGTTCAGGATTACCAGGGGAATCACGTGGCATTCTTCGTCCAGTTTCAGATTGGTCAGGCACTTCGGCTCCAACAATTGCATTCGGCCAGGGTTACTCGGTAACCGCCATGCAAGCGACAAGCGTATTTGCAACCATTGCAAATAATGGAGTTCGAGTGTCTCCAACAGTTATTGCTGGCACAAATGAAGCAAACGGAAACTTCACTCCTGCTAAACCACGTACAACTGTAAGAGTGGTAAGTCCAGAAACAGCTTACAAAGTAAGGCTGATGATGGAGAGCGTAGTTTCTGCAAACGGAACTGCGCCATCTGCTGCAATTCCGGGTTACCGAGTGGCTGGAAAAACTGCAACAGCTAACCGATACAACGATATCTGCGGGTGCTACAGCGGCTTCACCGCTTCATTCATTGGTTTTGCGCCATCTGATGCACCTAGATATGTAATCTCAGTAACCATTCAAGATCCAAAAGGAATGCACTGGGGTGGATACCTAGGCGGACCAGTATTTAAGAAAGTTATGTCATTTGTACTTGAGTCAAAGCACATTCCGCCAACCGGTACAAAGATTGTTCCAGTAGCGCTTAATGAAAAGGAATTGCTGAAAGAGATAGCTAAAGCTAAATCTCAACAGAAAACTAATTCTGCGAGCGGAGCTCTCTAAAATGTTGCGACCACACGATCCGATTGCTGGACGGACTCTACGTGCGGTCGCGGAGCTAACATCAGCGGTTTCAAAGAACCCAGATTTAGAGAAATTCATAATCTCTGGCGTTTCAATTGATTCACATCAAATTGAGGCAGGTGATCTATTCGTTGCAGTCGCTGGAGCTAAAGTACATGGCGCAACATATGCTGGCAACGCTAAATTAAACGGGGCAGTTGCAGTAATAACTGACGAAGTAGGTGCTGCGTTGATTAATGATCTACCGGTTTTAGTAGTCACGGATCCACGGGCTGCTGCAGGGGTAATTTCAGCTTGGTTACACAATGAACCAATGCGTGACATGTTCAGTGTTGGAGTAACCGGTACCAACGGAAAAACAACCGTAACCACACTTCTTCATCAAATCGCAATGGCAGCAAATCGGCAAAGTGGGTTAGTCGGCACAGTCGAAACTCGGATTGGCGATGAAGTTGTAGAAGCTCTTCGTACAACGCCAGAAGCACCTGAACTCCAATCTTTAGCCGCTGTGATGCGCGAGCGACACATGCGTAATCTCTTCATGGAAGTTTCTAGTCACGCAATATCCTTGAATCGTATTGGTGGATCACATTTTGACATCGTTGCTTTCACAAATCTGTCGCAAGACCACCTGGATTTCCATAATGACATGGAATCATACTTTGCTGCCAAAGCCGCTTTATTTAGTCATAAATATGCCGACACTGCCTATATAAATATTGATTCAGAGTGGGCCAAGAAATTATTGGGACTTCAAGAATTACCAGTCGTAACAATCTCGCGCCAATTGAAATCAGCAGATTGGTATTTTGAGCGAATCGAAGCTGGAGTTCAAAGTACTTCTATTGCTATAAGAGGAACCGGCGGTGTATTAATTGAGTCTGAAACAAAATTGGTGGGGGATTTCAATTTAGACAATTTACTAATGGCGGTTGCGATTTGCGTTGCTAGTGGAATTGATCCAATCGATGTCGCTGCAATTTTGCCATCGCTGACTGGAGCTGAAGGGCGGCTAGAGAAAGTTGATCTAGGCCAATCATTTACCGCTCTAGTTGATTATGCACATTCGCCAGACTCGGTTACGCGAGTGCTTGAAACTTTGCGAAAGAACACATCTGGAAAAATAATTGCTGTTTTAGGTTGTGGCGGAGATCGCGATCGAAGTAAACGACCATTGATGGGTGCAGCTTTGATAGCTGGATCTGACGTAGCAATTTTCACTAGCGACAATCCGCGAAGTGAAGATCCAGCTCAAATTATTAAGGATATGGTTGCTGGATTAGCGATGCCTGAAACAAGTGCAATCGAGGTAGATCGTAAACGGGCTATTCAAATTGCAGTTGCTGCAGCAAGAGCTGGTGACGTAGTAGTGCTGCTAGGCAAAGGTCATGAAGCTGGTCAAGAGATCGCTGGTGTAATGCATAACTTTGATGATCGCTTAGAACTCGCAGCTGCAATTGAGGCAACTCCATGATCAAATTAACAGCTCGTGAAATCTCACTTATTGTAAATGGTTCACTCCATTGTGATGAAAACATCGTTGTGACAGCGGCGCCAGTATTTGATTCCCGCAAAGCCAAAAAAGGCTCGCTCTTTCTAGCTTTAATTGGCGAAAATGCCGATGGTCACAATTTCACTTCTGACGCATTTGCCAACGGAGCTGCTTTAGCAATTACAACAAAAGTCGTGGATCAGCCTTGCGTGGTTGTAACTGATGTGATGCAAGCAGTTGCAGATTTGGCCAAATTTGTGCGGGTGCAACTTGCGAATTTAACGGTTATAGGAATAACTGGTTCCCAGGGCAAAACAACTACTAAGGATTTACTGAATTACATTCTCTCATCTGTCGGTGAAACAGTTGCACCTGTTGGATCATTCAATAACGAACTAGGTGTTCCTCTCACAATTTTGGAGTGCACCGAGCAAACCAAGTACTGCATAGTCGAAATGGGTGCTCGTCATATCGGAGATATTTCTGAACTTTGTGAAATTGCGAAACCGAAAATTGGTGCCGTTCTCAAAGTTGGTAACGCGCATATTGGTGAATTTGGATCTCGCGAGGCTATTGCGCAAGCCAAATCAGAGTTAATAACTTCATTAGTTAGCGGTGGCACTGCAATTTTGGGAACATATGATCAATTTACGCCTGCCATGAAAGTAGCTGAAGGTGTGGAAGTACTTACCTTCGGCGAAAGAAGTGAATGCAATGTTCGCGCTGCCGATGTAGAAATTCGAGAAGGTTGTCCACATTTTGATTTAGTCACAAAGTCAGGTCGTGCCGCTGTGGGAATGCGCCTTGTCGGATTACATCAGATTCCGAACGCGTTAGCGGCAGCGGCAATTTCAAGCGCCTTAGGACTATCGGTAGATCAAATTGCCGGCGCTCTTTCAATGGCCGAATTAGCCAGCAAATGGCGAATGGAGATTTTTGAATTAGCTGGTCGATTGATGATTAATGATTCATATAACGCGAATCCAGAATCTATGGCGGCAGCACTTCGAACGTTGGCTTTGTTTGCGCAGGAGCGGGGCGGGTCAGCATGGGCTGTTTTAGGAAAGATGCATGAATTAGGTGCTGATGAGAAAAGAGATCACGCTGATATTGGAAAGCTGGTTAGTGATTTAGCCATCGATCACTTAATCGCTGTTTCAATGCCCTCATATGCCACTGGTGTTCCAAGTGATAGCGACACAAAAGTTCATGAGTTAAATGATAAAAACTCGGTTGCAACACTATTAAGGCAGATGCAATCGGGTGATGTCTTATTAGTTAAAGCTTCTCGCGCAGAACATTTTGAGGAAATAGCCCAAGAAGTACGAGAGAACTGGCAAACTGAGGCAGGAAAGAAGGATGACGAATAAATGAGACAGATCCTTATCTCGGGTGCAGTAGCGCTCTTCTTTGCTTTATTCGGGACTCCAGTTTTAATCCGACTTTTAGCTAAACGCGGCTATGGCCAAATCATTCGCGACGACGGACCAGTTTCTCACCACACAAAACGCGGTACTCCAACCATGGGTGGATTAATAATAATTTTCGCCGCAATAGCAGGTTACTTAGCAAGTCATGGAATAACTCAAACTCAAATGACCGTATCGGCTTTATTGGTGATTGCATTAGTAGTTGGACTTGGATTCGTCGGATTCTTGGATGATTGGCTTAAAGTTTCGCGCGAAAAATCATTAGGTTTAAAAGGTCGCTACAAAATAATTGGGCAAGTTTTGATTGCAGCAACCTTCGGATATTTTGGAATCCAGTTTGCAGATAGTGAAGGTTTAACGCCAATATCTTTAAACTTATCTGTGGTGCGCGATACCAGCATTGTTTTAGGTGCTGTTGCGGTCGTAATCTGGATTTCATTAATGGTAACGGCAACAAGTAATGGTGTGAATTTAACTGATGGTCTTGACGGTTTAGCTACCGGTGCTTCTGTAATGACTTTCTTGGCTTTCATCTTGATTGGCATTTGGGAGTTTGGCCAAGGCTGTGCGATTGCAACTGATGTAGCCATTTCTTCAGAATTAACAAATGGTTGCTATGCCGTGCGTGATCCACTCGATTTAGCAGTACTTGCGGCTGCACTGGCAGGTGCTTGCACTGGCTTTTTGTGGTGGAATGCTTCACCAGCAAAAATATTTATGGGTGATACCGGATCATTGGCATTGGGTGGAGCGCTGGCAGGATTAGCGTGCACGCTAAGAGTTCAACTTCTTTTGATTCCGCTTGGTGGACTTTTCGTAATCATTACGATGTCAGTAATTATTCAGACGCTATATTTCAAGGCAACTGGCGGAAAGAGAATCTTCCGAATGGCTCCGTTGCATCACCACTTTGAACTAAAAGGCTGGGGCGAGGTAACTATTGTGCTTCGTTTCTGGATAATTGCCGGCTTGTGTGTTGCTCTAGGACTCGGTCTCTTCTATGCACAGTGGCTTAGCTTTAAGAGTTAAAACATGTCCATCACCCCCAAATTAGCAGCGACAAAAATAACGACGCTAGGCGGCGTCGCGCTGGCGCACAACCGCGTTTTGATACTTGGCGGGGGAGTCACTGGTCGTTCAGTTGCTCAAGTTTTGAGCGATTTGAGTGCAGAGGTTTATATCTATGATGAAAATGAGAAAAGTGAATTTGATTTTAAGCAAGCGACGAGCAGTGATGTAACAAGTATTAATTGGGCAGCCGCTGTAGTTTCTCCGGGCTGGCGACCAAGCCATCCGTTAATTGCTGACCTGCGAAACCGGGAAATCCCACTGCTAAACGAAGTTGATCTTGCCTGGGAGATTAAGCAGCAAGTAGACAGAAGTGGTTAGCGGTTACTGGCACTAATGGCAAAACTACAACTGTTGAGCTTACTGAGGCGATTCTCAAGGCTGCCGGCGTTAATGCATTTGCTTGCGGCAATGTTGGAACACCAGTAATTGATGCCGTTCTCTCAGACAATAATTATGATTTTTTGATTCTTGAACTTTCTTCTTTCCAATTACATTGGTCTGAATCAGCCGAGTTTGTGGCTGGTTCAATTCTAAACATCGCACTTGATCATATTGATTGGCATGGCTCGTTTTCAGAGTATGCCAAAGCAAAGTTAGATTTATTAAGTCGCTCTGTAACGGCGATACTTAATGGCGACGATGTCAGTGTTGTTGAAGGAAGCGCACATTGGCAAGGTCGAAAAATTTTTTACACTTTACAAACTCCCAAACCAGGGGAAATTGGATTAGTCGAAGATCTCTTAGTTGATCGCGCTTTTGTAGTAGACCCAATGGAAGCTGCCATGTTTTGCGAGTTAACCGAAGTTCAACCAACTGCACCACATTCTGTTTCCAATGCCTTAGCAGCGGCAGGATTAGCGCGCGCAATCGGGATCGAACCTGCTGTAATCCGTGAGGCAATTAAGAAATTCCGACCAGGGCGTCACCGAATTGAACTAGTTCTAGAGCTCGACGGAATTCGCTGGATTGATGACTCCAAAGCTACTAATCCACATGCTGCCCAAGCTTCTTTAATGTCAGAACTCAGCGTGGTGTGGATCGCCGGTGGACTCGCTAAAGGTGCAGAGATGAGTGAGTTAGTTACTAACGTGGGTAAACGCTTGCGCGCTGCGGTGTTGATTGGCACAGATAGGGAGCTAATTGCTCAGGAATTAGAAAAAAATTTCCCAAACGTTGTGTTAGTTCGCGTCGATCCTAAACCTGACCACGATCGGAACAGCGTTGATAATGATTTCATGGATCAAATAGTCGCAGCAGCAAAACTTCTAGCTCACGCTGGAGATGCTGTACTTCTTGCTCCCGCATGTGCATCGATGGATCAATTTATCTCATATGGCGATCGCGGTGATCGCTTTTCTAAATCAGTTCGAGAAATTGTGGGTAAAAAATGACAACTCAAGTCAAGCGCAGCAAATTACTTCAGCCATTTAATACTTTTGCGCTCTTTGCTGTCTGCGTAACGGCTTTAAGTATTCTCGGTTTAGTCATGGTTTTCTCCGCTTCGACTATTTACTCGACAAAAGTAAATGGCAATACTTATGGAACATTTTTAAGGCAAATTATCTTCTTAATTATGGCTTTGCCGATTGGCTGGGTAGCAGCGAAGTTGCGACTGAACTTATGGCGTGCAATCGGTCGAATTTCACTTTTGGTTTCACTTGGCCTGTTAGCTGTATTGCTGATTCCAGGTGTTGGTCATGCAGTTAACGGAAACCGAAATTGGATCGGCATCGGTCCCTTTGTAGTACAGCCTTCAGAATTTACTAAGTTTCTGATGATACTCTGGGCAGCAACCATGTTGGCTCAATATGAAAATGCTGGCGTTGTTCGGACAAATGTTTTGAAATTAATCGTACCTGGTTATATCGGGGTTCTAATTTTTGTGTTGGCGGGTAAAGACTTAGGCACCGCAGCAGTAATTGGAGCAACTATGGCTGGATTACTTTTTGTTTCCGGTATCCCACTTCGATTATTTGGGACAATCTCTGCACTAGGTATGGCAGGCGTTAGTGCACTAATTCTGAGTGCGCCATATCGCGCAGCAAGATTCCTCGTTGTATTTAATCCCTTTGCTGAAGGCGACTATAAGAATTATGGTTGGCAACCGGCTCATAGCTTGATGGGGCTGGCAACTGGCGGTTTATTAGGAGTTGGCTTGGGTGCAAGTCGGCAAAAGTGGGGCTATTTAGCTGAAGCTCATACCGACTTTATTTTTTCTGTGATCGGCGAAGAATTAGGACTACTTGGAACTATCGGAACGATATTACTTTTCTGTGGTTTGATTTTTGCAATTTTCCAAATTGCTATCCGCGCCAATGACCCAATGGTTAGATTCACATGTGCCGGAATCGGGGTATGGATTTCGATTCAATGCTTCTTTAATATTGGTTCGGCCATTAGCTTAGTTCCAGTAGTTGGTGTAACTCTTCCTTTGATTTCCTACGGTGGCTCATCACTAATTGCCACTTATTTGGCACTGGGATTTGTGTTAGGTGCCGCACTTCGTGACCCAGAAGTTGCACGCGGAATCAGAGAGTTCAGAAAGTCGAACGCTAAATGAAGATTGTCTTAGCAGGAGCGGGTACAGCAGGGCATATTGAACCAGCCTTAGCCGTTGCCGATGCATGGCGAAGCGAATTTCCTAAAAGTGATTTTGAATTTGTGGGCACATCGGCAGGCTTAGAAAATTCCTTAGTCGTGAATGCTGGCTTTAAATTAACTTTAATTCCTAAAGTTACGTTACCTAGATCGCTCTCTGTTTCTGGGCTGCTTGCGCCAATCCGATTTAGCCAAGCTCTCGCCAAATCTTTACAGATTGTAAAAGATGCAAATTGTGTAATTGGATTTGGCGGGTATGTCTCTGCTCCGATTTATCTGGCTGCTGCTCTGCGCAGAATTCCATTTGTGATGCACGAAGCAAATGCGATTCCTGGTTGGGCAAATAAATTTGGTGCGTTTTTGGGCGGTGCTATGGCCGTGGGCAAGCCAGTTAAGTCTGGAAAGTTTAGAACGGCCGAAGTTGTTGGCTTGCCACTAAAGCCGGCAATAAGTACTGCTTTGGACATGGCAATGAATGATTGGTCGGCGGCTCGTTTGGCAGCTAAAACAAAACTTGGCATTAGCAAGCCATTACTTCTAATTATGGGTGGATCACAAGGTTCAGCTGCAATAAATTCGGTAGTGAAAAGCGCACTTTCTGAATTGCTGAAAACTTTTGAGGTTATTCATTCAGTAGGCGGTAAAAATCAACTTCCTTTGGCCGCCGATGGATATAAACCGGTTTCCTATATCCACGATTTGGCTACTGCCTACTTGGCGGCAGATCTAATTATTGGACGAAGCGGCGCTATTACATGTGCAGAAGTCAATGCATTGGGTAAGTACGCAATTTTTGTCCCGCTAGCTATCGGCAATGGTGAGCAAGCTCGAAATGCTGACTTTCTAATTGAACAAGGACGAGCAATTGTTGTGGGTCAAAGTGATTTCACCGCAGAGTGGCTAGTCAAAAATCTAACCAGCGCCTTGGCTCATTCTAAAGAATTCATGGCTGGCAATGAAAGTGATCGCGCCGCCGCTGCCAATATTGTTAAGTTGATGCGTCGACATGCCAGAATTGCATAGATGAAACCGACTCAAACTTTGCCGGAGTTAATTGGCAAGCGTGTGCATTTTATTGGCATTGGTGGAGCCGGCATGAGTGGTTTGGCTCGGATTGCACTTTCACACGGAATTAAAGTTTCTGGATCAGATGCCAAGGATTCTAATGTGGTTGTCGCACTTACTGCTCTCGGAGCAATAGTTTCAGTAGGGCATAACGGGGAGAATGTAGAGGGCGCTGATTTAGTCGTCTTATCAACAGCCATTTCTGAGAATAATCCAGAACGATTGCGCGCCATTGAATTAGGTATACCGCTAATTGCTCGAGCAACTGCATTAGCTCTTTTGATGTCGGAATCTAAGAGCATTGCGGTAGCAGGAACTCATGGAAAAACGACAACCTCATCAATGTTAACCGTTGCACTTCAAGCAACCGGATCAGATCCTTCTTTTGCAATCGGCGGAACCATCACTGCTTCAGGTTCGAACGCTCATCGCGGAACCGGTGATTTTTTTGTAGCCGAAGCTGATGAATCTGATGGGTCCTTTGTTGCTTACCATCCATTCGGGGCAATAATTACAAATATTGAACATGACCACGTTGACTACTTCGTCGATGAAAATGCGGTGTTCGAAGTCTTTGCGGAATTTGTCTCCACGATTGATAATGACGGATTTCTAATTTATTGCAACGACGATAAAGGTGCTCGAAAGCTTGGAAGTAAAGTAACCAATACTCGCACATTCACTTACGGCACCTCACCTGATTCAGACTTGGTGATAGATCAGATAAACCTGCTACCACTTGGGTCAAGCGGTCGTGCTATCTGGCACGGAAAAGTAATTGGCAAGCTGGTACTAAATGTTCCGGGTCACCACAATTTAATGAATGCTGCAGCCGCACTCGCAGCTGGCATAGTTTTAGAGCAAGCGCCAACTGAAATGATTGATGGACTGGCGACATTCAAAGGTGCCGGCCGAAGATTTGAAATAAAGGGCACGATAAATGGAATTCGAGTGATTGATGACTACGGACATCATCCAACTGAAATTGAAGTGACATTAACCGCGGCTCGTAGATTTGTAGGCGATGGTCGATTAATCGTTGTTTTCCAGCCGCACAGATACTCGCGCACCGCAGCATTCATCGATAATTTTGCTGCCACCTTAGATCTTGCCGACGAAGTAATCGTGCTCGAAATTTATGCCGCAAGCGAGAAGCCGATACCAGGAATTAGTTCGGCCGCAATTGTTGAAAAAATGTCTAAAGGTAAATTTGTGCCGAACTTCCTTGATGCCGTGGCTGAAGTTGTCGCAACGGCAAAACCTGGCGATGTCATTATTACGCTTGGAGCGGGTGACGTAAGTTCGCTAGCACCAATAATTCTCGAAGAACTTACTAAATAAATGATCTTTCGCAAGCACAGATTAATTACCATTTTGGCAATTTTTTTAGTTGCTGGATTGGCTTATTTACTTGGCTGGTCGAACGCCCTTACTATAAAAGAAATTAGTTACACGGGTGCACCGACTAAGAACAGTGAAGTAACTGTCAAGAACTTAACTGATATAAAAGTTGGCGATCGACTAGCTCGAATTGAAATTCGTAAAATTGCTGGACGGATTCAAACTTTGCCTTGGGTTGAAAGTGCTGATTTATCGCGCAATTGGATCTCTGGAAAAATAGTTGTGGCTATTACTCCGCGGGTGCCGATTGCAACATTTAACGGCCAATTAATGGATGCTTCCGGAAAGAGATTTGAGTTGCCGGGTGGATTTGATTCCAAACTGCCATCGGTCTTTGCTAAAGATGCCAAGAGCGGACTAGCTGCAATCAAGTTGTTTACTAAATTGCCAACAGAATTCTCAACCCGAACTTCAGGCTTTACCGCAACTTCGCCCGAAAATATTTATTTTAAAATTTCTGAAGGCAAACGATCGCTAATGGTGATCTGGGGCGCAGATAACGAATTAACGCTAAAGCTAAAGGTTTATAAGGCTTTGGTAGCACTTCCGGAGAATTCAAAAATTAAGAAAATTGATTTAACTGAACCTCGTTCGCCAATTGTTAAATAATTTTTGATAACAAAAACTAGAAAATAAAAAAATAAAAAAGGTGCGTGGCGGTCTTTGCCTACCTGCCTGTCAGAGAATAGTTTCGCCTCTATATCAGGCATAACAGTGATTCTCAACTTGAGGTTTACTGTTCTTTAGGAGGATAAAAAGTGGCTTCACCACAGAATTATTTAGCGGTCATCAAAGTTGTAGGTATTGGTGGCGGTGGAGTTAATGCAATCAATCGCATGATCGATGTTGGTTTAAAAGGTGTCGAGTTCATTGCGATTAATACAGATGCACAACATTTGTTAATGAGTGATGCCGATGTGAAATTAGATATCGGTCGCAAATCTACAAAAGGTCTTGGTGCCGGCGCTGCTCCTGAAAAGGGACGCGAAGCAGCACTAGATCATGCAGATGAAATTGAAGAAATTTTGCGCGGCGCAGATATGGTTTTTGTAACTGCGGGTGAAGGTGGTGGAACTGGTACTGGTGGTGCACCGGTTGTTGCAAAGATTGCTCGTGATTTAGGCGCGCTAACAATTGGTGTCGTTACTCGGCCATTTAGTTTCGAAGGAAAGATTCGCCAATCTCAAGCTGAAACAGGAATCGAAGAACTTCGTAGCGAAGTAGACACATTAATCGTTATTCCAAATGATCGATTGCTAGCTATTAGTGATCGCAGCATCACCGCAGTAGATGCGTTTAGATCAGCAGATCAAGTTTTGCTCTCAGGAGTTCAGGGAATTACTGAAATTATTACGCAACCAGGTTTAATCAACTTAGACTTCGCCGACGTAAAAACTGTGATGACAGATGCAGGTTCTGCGCTAATGGGAATCGGTTCTGCTCGTGGTGAAGACCGGGCTCGTCGTGCCGCTGAACTAGCAATCTCAAGTCCATTACTTGAAGCATCGATTGATGGCGCAATGGGTGTATTGCTCTCAGTAGCTGGTGGCTCAGATCTTGGACTATTTGAAATAAATGAAGCTTGTGAACTAGTTCAAGCCTCGGCACACCCAGATGCTCGGATCATTTTTGGTACCACCATTGATGATGCATTGGGCGATGAGGTCCGCATAACTGTAATTGCCGCGGGTTTCTCAGGGGGAGAGCCAAAGAAGGTATCTGTTCCAGTTATTGATGCGGCCGCTCTTAGCGGTAACGCTGATCCGCTTCCTACTAACGATCCAATTTCAGTAGCCCTTGATCTCGATGGCGATCGTCCGTTGCGTCCGCGCGTAAAGTTTGAAGAACTAGTTTCTGAAGATGATATTGATGTACCTGACTTCATGAAATAGAAATGGATAGTTTCTTCACTAATCGCCATGGTGGTTATAGCCATGGCGATTATGCTTCCTGGAACTTAGCCAGTCATGTTGGTGATGATCCAATTGAAGTAGAAAAAAATCGAGAAAAGTTACGCGCACAAGTTGGTGATTTTGTGATCATGTCGCAAGTTCATGGTGACACTGTTGTAGTAATTGACCAAAAGCCAGATGAAGTCCTGGTTGCTGATGCGCTAATTACGACGAATCCGATGTTAGCTCTAGTTGTTATGGTGGCAGATTGCATTCCTCTTCTATTAAGCAGTGAAAAATTAGTAGCAGCTGTTCACGTGGGCAGGGCTGGGTTAATGAATTCAATTGCGCTAAAGACTGTTACCAAAATGCGCGAACTTGGAGCTACTGAAATTACTGGTTCTATTGGACCAGCTATTTGTGGCACTTGTTATGAAGTGCCGCGGGAATTACACGATGAAGTTGTCAGCTCGCATCCTGCGGCTAGCAGCAAGACTAAATTAGGTACCCCGTCATTAGACTTACCTAAAGCGCTAGTTACCGCATTAGCAAATATTGATGTCCCAGTCTCAATTTCAGGTGCCTGCACTTTAGAAGATAAGAAGTACTTTTCATTTCGAAGAAATAAAGTCACGGGTCGACAAGCGGGAGTAATTAAATTATGAGTGATCGCAAGACCGAGATCGCCCATAATCTGCAAGAAGTTAAAGAGCGGATTAATCAAGCTGCAAAATCAGCTAATAGAAACCCGGCCGAAATTAAATTGGTGGTCGTAACTAAGACTTTTCCTATCTCTGACATTGAAGTTCTGCGCGAATTAGGTGAAACGAATTTTGGCGAGAACAGAGATCAAGAGGCCGGGCCTAAAGCTGAAGTAATTGCAGCTACCTGGCATTTTCAAGGTCAAATCCAGAGTAATAAAATTAAATCGATCTGCGTTTGGGCTGATGTTATTCATTCAATTTCTAGTCAAAAAGAGATCCTAAAATTTGCCCAGAGTCCGCGTAAGCATCAAGTTTTTTTACAGGTTTCCCTAGATGGCGAAGTCGGGCGAGGGGGAGCCAACCGGGCTGAGTTAACTCAATTGGCCGAGCTGGTAAATGAGAGCAACAATCTAGAACTTCTTGGGTTAATGGCCGTAGCCCCATTAGGGGTAGAACCAGAAAAAGCTTTTGCTGATTTGGCCCAGATAAATCAGGGGTTTCAGAGCGATTTCCCAAACTCAAAATTTCTATCGGCTGGCATGAGTGGTGATTTTGAAGAAGCTATCAAATACGGTGCGACACATATTCGGGTTGGTAGTTCAATCCTCGGTTCCAGATCACCCCACTAGTAACCTTATCTACATGGCATTTTCAGTTAACAAAATGGCGACCTTCTTAGGTCTAAAAGACGATCCAGAGCTAGATCAAGTTGCAGTGACGCAAGAACCAGTGCGCACCGGAGCAGTGTCAGTTCGCGAACCACGTGGCGCAGCAGTGCGAAATGTTCCTGCGCGTCCGGTAGCAGTAGCTATGCAACCTGAACTTTCACCAATGGATCGCATCGTAACTTTGCACCCACGTACCTATAGCGAAGCTCGTGCAATTGGCGAGCAATATCGTGAAGGTAATCCTGTGATCATGAACCTCAGCGACATGGAAGAAACTGAGCGCAAGCGCTTGGTCGATTTCGCGAGTGGTTTGGTTTTTGGACTACACGGAAGCATTGAACGTGTTACTTCAAAGGTATTTTTACTATCACCTGAGAATGTCAGCGTTAGCAATGATGCAAAAACTGCAGCTGCAGAAGCATCTTTTTTTAACCAGAGCTGATTCTTAGATGTTTAGTATTGGCGGATTGCTCGCCGATTTACTTCAACTATTTTTGCTCTGCTTGTTCCTGCGATTAATTCTGGATTATGTCCGCATGGCAAAGCCTGATTGGCGACCAAGAGGAGTTCTCTTGATTGCAGCGGACTTTGTTTATGCTGTTACAGATAAGCCACTCGGTTTTGTTCGACGCTTTGTTAAGCCACTGCGAATCGGCGGAATCAGTATCGATCTCTCGATGTTGATTCTATTTATTGTGATTTCGCGAATAGTCCCGCTTCTGCGCTCCTTTTAATTAAACCTGTTTCACTAACTTAACAATTAAGCCAAGTTCATTATCTCCGGTGCTCATAGTTTTATCTGCCTGCATTTGAGTTGCGAGAACCTCACCTTGAATATGAGATAAATCTGTCGCGATAGCAGCCAAGACTTCCGCATTTGCGTTGTAAGAGATATTTATGCGGTCTGAAATATCAAAACCATTAGTCTTACGAGCCTCTTGAATAAAGCGAATAACTTCGCGCACCAAACCCGAGCTAATTAGCGCCGGGCTAAGAGCTAGATCTAAGGCAACGCTCTCGCCATCATGGCTGGCCACATTCCAGCCACTCTTTGGAGTTTCAGTTACCACTAAATCATCAAGCGTAATTTCCCATTCGCCAATTTTGGCTGAGCCATTCAAACGCAAATTAGCAACTAATTCGGCAGGATTCTGCGAAGAGATTGCTTTGGCAATCTCTTGCACTGCGCCACCAAATTTTGTACCGAGGGTGCGGAAATTAGCTTTGATTGAGATATCAACTAATTCGCCATCAGCGCTGGCGATATCTTCAAGATCTATCACGTTTAACTCTTCGGCAATCTGTTCTTTCATCGCAATTGGTAGAGCAGCCCAGCCTTTTGCAGAAATCAAGGCGCGTTGTAGTGGTTGGCGAATCTTGACCCCACTTTCGGCACGTGCAGCTCGGCCAAGTTCAACGATGCGCTTAGTTAATGCAACTTGAGCCGAAAGAGTTTGATCAATTTGGGCTCGATTTGCGACTGGGAAATCGGTCAAATGAACCGAACTAGTTACATTTGGATCAACTGGGCGTATCAACTCTTGCCAAACTTCTTCGGTAATAAATGGAACCATTGGTGACATTAATTGGGTAAGAACAACGAGGGACTCGTGCAAAGTTGCCATAGCGGCGACATCGCCATCCCAAAAGCGGCGTCGTGAGCGGCGGACATACCAGTTAGAAAGATCATCGATGAATGCAGCAAGTGCTTTGCCCGCGCGTTGAGAATCGAAATCACTCAGAGCTTCATCAACTTCAATGATTAGTGATTGCAATTCACTATTAATCCAGCGATCCATCAATGGACGAGTAGACATTTCTGGAGCTTGAGCAAGTTCAAAATTCGCCGCTTGCGCATATAGCGAATGGAAGGAAACAGTGTTCCAATAAGTTAGCAAAGTTTTGCGAATAACTTCAGTAATTGCTTCGTGGCCAACTCGACGCGCAGACCAAGGTGAACCAGCAGCCAGCATGTACCAGCGAATGGCATCAGCGCCATGTTGATCCATCAGCGCCATCGGTTCTAGAACATTGCCTAAATGCTTACTCATCTTGCGGCCATCTTTATCAAGAATATGACCGAGGCAGAGAACAGTTTTATATGAGGACTCATCGAAAACTAGCGTTCCAATAGTCATTAATGTGTAGAACCAACCACGGGTTTGATCGATTGCTTCGCAGATAAAGTCAGCCGGATATGCTGCAGCAAATTTCTCTTTGGAACCTTCTTTATGTGGGTAACCAAATTGTGCAAAAGGCATTGCACCTGAGTCATACCAACAGTCGATAACTTCAGGAGTGCGAGTCATTGGCTCTTTGCACTCTGCACAATTAAATGAAATGTCATCAACGAACGGACGATGTGGATCAAGGTTTGAAAGTTCTTGCCCCGCAAGTTGACCGAGTTCAGCTAGCGAACCAATACAGACTTCGTGCTTATTTTCGCAGCGCCAAATTGGAAGTGGTGTGCCCCAGAAACGATTACGGCTCAACGCCCAGTCAATGTTGTTATTCAGCCAATCGCCATAACGACCCGTTTTAATGGTTTCGGGATGCCAATCGGTCTTTTCATTCTCACGAATAAGCGCATCCTTGATTGAAGTGG
>CAZFZK010000006.1:0-20061 GCA_964523605.1 uncultured Candidatus Planktophila sp.
TTGCAGGATCTACCTCAAAAGCGTCGTGTTGAAGTAGCTCGTGGGTTAGATGATGAGCGACTAGCCGATGTGCTTGAAGAAATGGATGAAATCCACCGAGTTGCCCTTCTTACTGAACTCGAAGGCGAGCGTGCTGCCGACGTTCTCGGCGAGATGGATCCTGATGATGCCGCAGATTTGTTGCGTGAAATGGGCCAAGAACGAGCCGATGCGCTTATTGAATTAATGGAACCAGAAGATGCTGAAGATGTTCTGCGGTTGATGAACTACGAAGATTATTCAGCTGGTGGCATGATGACAACTGAACCATTGGTGATGTCTGCCGATGCCACAGTCGCCGAAGCGCTAGCAGCAGTTCGCAAAAGTGAAATTTCTCCAGCACTAGCTTCGCAAGTTTTCGTTTGTCGCCAACCGCTAGAGACACCTACAGGTCGCTTTATGGGAATCGTTCATTACCAACGTTTGTTGCGCGAACCGCCAGCAACTCTCTTGGGCTCGATCGTAGATACCAATACTCAAGGACTTAATCCAGATGCGAGCTTGAATGAAGTTTCGTCATACTTAGCTAGTTATAACTTGCTTTCATTGCCTGTTATTGATGCCAACGATCGACTTTTGGGCGCAGTAACAGTTGACGATGTACTCGACCACTTATTACCAGAGAACTGGCGACATGATCATCGCGATCTTTCTCGTAGTTCAATTAAAGTAAACACTGAATTGGAGGGCTAACCATGGCACGCAACAATGGCCTAGATACCCCGCGCAGCAAGGGTCGCACCCTTCGTCCAAATTACGATCCAGAAACTTTTGGTCGCTTATCTGAAAGTTTTGCACGCTTCCTCGGAACCGCTCGTTTCTTGGTTTACATGACCGTATTTGTAGCCACCTGGGTTATTTGGAATACCGCGGCGCCAACAAATCTGCGTTGGGATGATTACCCATTCATTTTCTTGACTTTGATCCTCTCGCTCCAAGCTTCTTATGCTGCTCCCTTAATTTTGTTGGCGCAGAATCGACAAGCAGATCGTGATCGTATTCAAAGCAGCGAAGATCGTGCGCAAAATGAAAGAAATATTGCCGATACTGAGTATTTAACTCGAGAACTTGCGAGCTTGCGGAGTGCCCTTGGCGATGTTGCAACCCGCGACTTCATGCGAAGTGAATTATCTGATCTTGTTGAAGAGCTTGGTAAGAAATTAAGTGCTCAACCCAAGCCGAACGCCGACTAAAGATTTCGGGCGCACAATAATTCGCGCGATAATTTCTTCAAACGCTTTTGCGGCAGCACTCTCAGGACTAGAAACCACAACTGGAGTACCAGCATCTCCGCCTTCTCGTAGGGCCGGACTAAATGGAATTTGTCCTAAAACTGGAACATCGTTACCTACTAATTGAGATAACCGCTTAGCCGTTTCTGCTCCGCCGCCTTCGCCAAATAGTGAAATCGTTTCATCGCAATTTGGGCACGGGAAAGCTGACATGTTTTCGATAACGCCAATTACTTGCTGCTTCATTTGGTGGGCTATGCGACCAGCACGTTCTGCAACCTCTGCTGCTGCAATTTGCGGTGTTGTTACTACCAATATCTCTGACGAAGGAATTAATTGGCCTAATGAAATCGCTAAATCGCCAGTGCCGGGTGGTAAATCCAAAAGAAGTAAATCAAGATCGCCCCAATAGGCATCAGATAAAAGTTGTTCTAGAACTCGATGCAAAAGCGGACCACGGTAAGCAACTGCATCTGAGCGTTCAGGCTTAAACATTTCCATCGAAACGGTTTTTACTCCGTATGACTCAAGCGGAATAAACATTTGATCAATTGCAGTTGGCCGCTGACCCATTAAGCCCATCAACCGCGGAATGGAATGGCCGTAGACGTCGGCATCTAGGATTCCAACTCTTAAACCTTTATTAGCAGCTGCAATTGCTAAATTAGCGGTGACTGAAGATTTTCCAACTCCGCCTTTACCTGATGAGATACCAAGAACTCTGGTTAAGGAATCCGGTTGAGCAAAGGGGATGAATTTTTCCCGACCATTGCGCAAAATGGATTTCACATTATCGCGTTGCTTTTCTGACATTACTCCGAAAGTTAAATCTATTTCTGAGATTCCTGCAATCGAGCTGACAGCAGAAGTTACATCATTGCGCAAGCGATCTTTCATTGGGCAACCTGAAATGGTTAGCAATACATGAAGTTCTAGTCGGCCATCTTTGAAATCGATTCGATCAACCATTCCAAGTTCGGAAATTGATCGATGGAGTTCTGGATCCTGAACTTTTGCTAAAGCTTCAGATACTTGATCGATTACGCTCATATTAAGTCCGGATCTATTTTGCTTTCGTAGGCTGGCTTGCTCTTTTGCGGAACTTCATCTTGTGCCAGAACATCATTAATTTGTTTTTTAATGAATTTCTTTGGGTTTAAATCTCCTGGTTGCAAATCTTCAAAACCTGGGCCGAGGTTCTCTCGTAATTCAGCCGTTGCGGAATTCGAAATATTTCGTAACTTCTTAACTAACTTTGCGGCATCACTTGCTAATCGCGGTAAACGATCTGGCCCAACTAAAATCATTCCCAATACGGCTAAGCCAAGTAATTCACCAGCACCTAGGTCGAAGAACATTTCGCTAGCCTATCGGTTGAATTATTTGCCCGCGATCAGAATTAACTTCGTTGTACCGCTGGTCTTACCGCGGAGATAGGTGATAGTTACCTCATCACCTACGTTGTGAGTTCGAATTTCAACAATTAACTCTTCAGGGGATTTTATTTTGATGCCATCTATCGCGGTGATCAGGTCACCCGCTCGCAAACCAGCTTTAGCCGCTGGGCCACCAGCCATGATTGCCGAAGCAGTTTTGGCAATTAGCGCCCCGCCACCGGAATAATTCATATCAACTGCAACACCAATTACTGGATAAGTAGCTTTACCATTTTTGATTAACTGATCAGCTGTTTTACGAGCTTGATTGATTGGAATCGCAAAACCAAGCCCGATAGAACCTGACTGCGAACCCAAGCTATTTCCAAGGGATGCAATGGCCGAGTTAACGCCAATTACCGCACCTGTTGCATCGACTAACGGTCCGCCTGAGTTTCCTGGATTTATTGCAGCGTCTGTTTGTAAGGCGCTAATGAAAGAGGTTGAACTATTACTGTCTCCGGCAGTTACCGGGCGATCTTTAGCACTGATTATTCCTTGAGTAACTGTGCCAGAAAGTCCGAGAGGTGAACCGAAAGCAACTACTGCGTCGCCAACTTGAACTTTATCGCTATTGCCAAATTGCAGAGCTTTTAAGCCGGTTGTCTTAATTTTTAAAACGGCTAAATCATACGATGCATCGCGGCCAATAATTTTTGCGACAAATTCACGGCCATCGTTAAGAATTACTTTAATAGTCATTGCATCAGCTACGACGTGATTATTCGTTAACAAATATCCGTTGGTATCAATTACAAAACCAGAACCAGATCCGCCGCCATCTGCAGACATGGTTTCAATCGAAACCACCGAAGGCAATACTCGAGCCGCAATTCCGGCAACTGAATCTGGTGAGCGTTCAATAGTTGAAGTGGAAGATACTAAATTAACGCCACTAGTAATTAATCCTTTAGTTGCATCTCCGCCAAGTATTCCGCCAAGTAATCCAGCAACTAAGGCAAGGACCACAATTGATGCCGTTGGCAAACTACGTTTTTTAGTGGCGTTTTGTTCAAGAGCTTCCAGAAAGATTAACTGGTTTGGCTTGCGGCGAAAGATGCGTGCAGGTTTTGACATGGGGTTATCTTCCTATAACTTTGTAGCGATCAACAAACCATCTCCGACTGGCAATAAAGAACTCTGCCAATGGTCACGGTTGGTTTTGATTCTTTTCCCAGCCTCGCGAAGTGCAATAGTCTTGGGATCACGCTGTGCTGGATCTGGCACTTTTCCGCCACCAAAGAACGAATCTATAACTAAAACTCCCCCGCTACGTAAAATGCGATGAGCTTCATCGATTGTGTAAGTTAAATCAATTGGGTCGTGGCGCAAAATTACTAAGTCGTAAGCACGATCTGTTAACTTACTAAGAACATCCATAACCGGATTCGTAATTAGGCGAAAGCGTGCGGCTTCAATCTCAGCTTCATAAAATGCCATCTTGGCAATTCGAGCATGTTCTATCTCGTCATCAATCGAAGTTAGGGTGCCGCTATCGATCATTCCTCGCAACAAGTAGAGGCTGCCAACGCCAGAACCAGTACCAACTTCGACCACAGACTGAGCAGAAAGTAGATGAGCTAGCTGTTGCAGAAAAACCCCAGTACCAACGCTGATGTCATTGGCTCCAACTTCTACTCCGCGCGCTCGAGCATGCTCTAGAACAACATCTTCGGGATTAAAGTTTTCGGAATAATTAAATAGGCTCTGAATCATAGAGACGAAATCCAAGTCGTTAGCAAGCGAACGCCAAATCCAGTACCGCCTTTAGGATTTTCACCAGCATCAACTTCGCTGCGAGCAGTGCCTGCTATATCTAAGTGAACCCACTTGCGATCGCCAACAAATTTTTCTAAGAATAGCGCCGCAGTTACTGAACCAGCTTTGTAGTTACCTTTAGCGGCATCGTTATTAACATCGGCGATATCACTTTCAAGTGCATCGATATAGTCATTGACTAGCGGCATGCGCCAAACTCGATCGCCAGATTTTTCTCCCAGTTCATAAAAAGTAGCTGCCAACTTGTCATCGCGCGAATACATGGCTGCATATTGACGGCCGAGGCCGAGAGTTGCTGAGCCAGTCAATGTTGCAATATCAATTAAATAATCTGGTTTTAACTTCAAATCTGCATAAGCCAAGCCATCTGCAAGAACTAAGCGACCTTCGGCATCGGTATTTAATACCTCTGTTGTAGTGCCTCCGAAATGAGTTATCACATCACTTGGGCGCTGTGCAGTGCCAGATACCGCATTTTCAGCACACATTAAGAGTGCTGTAACTCGAACACGAGGTGCCAGTTCAGGAAGTGCGCTCACAACGCTAAGGACAGCGGCGGCGCCAGACATATCGGTTTTCATCGCCATCATGTTGTCGTACGGGCGCTTCATGGAGTACCCGCCAGTATCGAAAGTAATTCCTTTGCCAACTAATACAACATGTGGCCAATTACTAGATCCTTTTGGTGCATAAGAAATCTCGATAAAGCGAGGTGGTGATTTGCGCGAAGAATTTCCAACCGCAGATAATCCGCCAAAGGGCGCTAGTTCCTTACCAGCCAAAACTTTTATCGAAATATTTCGCTCTTTTGCCACAGTCTTGGCGTTTGCAGCCATCCAGGCCGGCGACTTTATATTTGCTGGTGTATGAACTAAATCGCGAGCGCGCCAGACGGCGGTAGCAATAGCGAGAGCACGCTTTAACGCCAAAGTTGAAATTGAAAGATAAATTGTTGGCTTAAGTGGCTTAGCAGCGCTCTTTAGATTCCAGAGATAGGCACCCATAGTTGCCGAAATAGCATGTGCTGTTACATGTGAATCAGTTGTTGCGCAAAAAGTTGAGATGCTTTGAGCTTTGCCTTTTACTTTGCGACCAACTGTGGCGCCTGCGCTTCGCAAGGCAGCGATTGATTGATCACCTAGACCAACTAGCAATAGACGTTCAGTCTTGGTATCAGGGGCACTGACTGGAAGTTCGAATGATTCACCAGCTTTTCCAGTTGGTGTAAAAAATTTAAGCTCATCAAGCAGATCGATTTCAAATGTATCAGAAATGCTCTTTAGTAAAAGTGTTGATCCAACTAACTTGAACTCTTTTTCAGCCTTTGGATCTGAGTTTTCAACAAGCACAAAACCAAGAGCGATAATTTCACTGGAGAGTGCGGACTTAAGATCGGCCGGGATCGCTTTTAGCTCTGGAAAATGTGCTGGTAGAGACATAAGCGTGAGGCTATCTGATTACTACTTCTTAATCAGCCCAACCGCTGCGTGTAACGCGGCACTTAAATTTGTGGCTTCTTCGGCATTCATTTCAACGACTAAACGGCCGCCACCTTCTAGCGGAATTCGCATAACTAAAGAGCGAGCTTCCTTGGTAACTTCCATTGGGCCATCGCCAGTACGAGGTTTCATGGCAGCCATTGGAACTCCTTTAAAGATCTTGCGTGGGTGTGAGGGAGAAGTATCTCGCATTTAGGGGGTGAAACTGAAATCAAGAACGGCAATTACAGGCCTAGCAAGGTGCTCAATCTGGTCTTTCCGCTGGAAATAAGCGATTGGACCGCCCGTTCTGGCACCCCAATTGTGTTGGCAATTTCTGAGGCGGATAGGCCGCGCAAGAGATGCATAGTCAAAATGATGCGCTCTTCTTCGGGTAACTCACTGAGCACTTCGGCCAAGGTTTTGGCTGGTTTTGAGGGGCTCATAGGAGTACAGGCTACTAGCGTTTGGTTAGAGATCTCCGAAAGCGTAAAAGTGAGATTCGCACGCCTAAATAAGTGGGTAGATAGATCAATTGAAAGACCAACTTGGGCGCTCTAATGGTTTCTGACCAATCAAAAATCGTCATAGCTTCATCATTAGTTGAACCATCTGTTAGTTCAAACTTACCGGTGCCTTTAATTATTTTCCCAATATGGTCAACCTCGCACAAATAAGGCGGCCGCCAATTGGTGACCACCATTTTATCTAGCAAGCCAAATTTGAAACCAGATTTTACTAGCGGGCCAGTTAGTGCGCTAATGCTGGTCCCAACCCCACTACGAATTTCGGAAGTAACCCAAACTCGAGTTTGCAGCATCCAATCGCCTTGACTTTCCCAATCGGCAATTGCTGCCCAAACTTTATCGATCGGCGCCTTAATTTCGATGCGAATATTTATTTGATTTTCTGACACTTTATTTTCCTAAAGTCAGTTAGCGCTGTTGGATAAAGTTGCGATCGCTTGCTCAACACTTGTACACCAAGTAACTAATTCACGTTGTCCAGGCTTTACGAATCCTTCAGCTTCGAGGTGATCAAGCAAAGTTACCAATGGAGCGAACGCACCATGAGGGTCAAGGATCAGAACTGGCTTATCGTGAAACTTCAAAAACCGTCCAACCCAAATTTCAAAAAACTCTTCTAGGGTTCCGGGACCACCAGGTAAAGTGATAAACGCATCGGCTAACTCTTCGATCTTAGCTTTTCGTTCGCGCATTGAATCAACGACATGTAATTCATTGCTATCGTGGTCAGCAAATTCAATATCAACTAGAGACTGTGGGATTACGCCAATTGTGTGTCCACCTACTTCGCGTACCGCCCGGCCAATTGCGCCCATTGTAGAAATATGTCCGCCGCCTGAAACTAAGCCCCAGCCTTTATTGCCGATCGCATTTCCTAGTTCGGTTGCAACCGCTTGATACTTCGCATCGATAGTCGGTGATGATGAGCAAAAGACCGCAATACGCATGTCGGTAAGGATAGGGGCTAGGCTTGCCTTATGTCGCAACGAGCAGCTGGATATGGAATTGCCACTTTAATAAATGGTGGCGAAAAAGATGGCACTGTCCTTGATACTTGGTTCCCAGCGCCTGTTTTAGGCAATCTGCCTTCAACGGCGCCGGCTGAATTAGCTTCGCTTGCTACACCGGATAACGCACGCGGCGTGCGCAGCGAAGTTGTTGGAATTGAGATTGATTTAGCAACTCCACCTGCATCGGTAAGTGATGCTTATCTTCGCTTGCACTTACTTTCGCATCGCTTAGTAAAACCACATGGGCAATCACTCGATGGAATTTTCGGAATTCTAAACAACGTGGTTTGGACTTCAGTTGGTCCATGTCCAGTCGATAATTTTGAAATCACTCGCGCAAATATTCGTGCAGCTACTGGCCAACACATCGCCGTCTACGGAGTAGATAAATTCCCACGCATGGTTGATTATGTGGTTCCGAGTGGAGTTCGAATCGCCGATGCTGATCGAGTAAGACTGGGCGCTCACTTAGCTAGTGGCACAACCGTGATGCACGAAGGTTTTGTGAACTTCAATGCTGGCACACTTGGAACTTCGATGGTTGAAGGAAGAATTTCGGCAGGCGTGGTGGTTGGTAACGGTAGTGATATTGGTGGCAGCGCTTCAATCATGGGCACTCTTAGTGGTGGCGGTAAAGAAGTTATTTCAATTGGTGAGAATTGTTTACTGGGCTCAAATTCTGGTTGTGGTATTTCACTAGGCGATAATTGCGTAATTGAATCCGGTACTTACGTGACTGCTGCCGCCAAAGTCTCACTTCCAGATGGTGAAGTAGTTAAAGCAGCCACGCTTTCAGGTGCTAGCAATTTGCTATTCCGCCGAAATTCACAAAGTGGCGCTCTCGAAGCGGTAATGCGAACCGGAACTTGGGGCGGACTTAACTCAGTTCTTCACGCTAACTAGTTCTTCATCGCTGGGGGCAAACCAGGTCGAAGGTAGCTTTGATCGACTACGAAATACTTCGCCACTTAATCTAACTTTCTTGCCAGCACTTGATTTTGCTTCAATAACTTTCACCGAGCCGGTTTCATTTAGCGATAAGACTTTGACTGAAACCACATCTGATAGCCCAAAAGCACTAGCCAGCACTGACTGGGCGACATCCCGCTTCCACTTATGAAAACTTGGATTCAACTTAGGATCGAGTGACCAAGGATCTGGAACTGAGAAGGTGTAACCGACATCAGTCCCCCAGGCATTCTTTGACGTTTCAGTCATGCCACCAGTTGAAGAACCGAAATATGTTCGAATGGGCAATAAATTACGAGTGACAGTCAATCCAGTATTTTCGGTCACTGAGGTCCGAGACACAGCAGCTTTCCAAATCTGCCCCCATTTAGGTTCTGCTTCTTTGGCATAGCCAGCAAAATTTTGATCACCAATTGATGAGTAAAGCTCGCAATCACAACTCTTTAAAACTTTTCCAACTTTGCTCATGGCATAACTCCTAGATGCAATCGCCTGCGCTTCTAAAGCAGCCGCCGGCCATGACGAAGGAACTTCACTGATACCCCAAAGATATTCATCATGTAATCTAACTTGATTTACGATTGCCAAGCGGTTGCCTAGTTTGGCATCTTTAATAACTTTAACTTGGATTTGACCATAACGATATCTAGTTGTTTTCTTAGTGTGAGTTAAAGACAAAACAGAATCTATCCCAGCTAAATATCTGGTGCCGCTCCAGCGAATTGTTAATTGATCTACCGGAGTTAAAATCGTCGCAATTCCAACTTGAGTAGTAGTTATCGCAACTTGATTATCTGAGATTGATAACTTAACTGAATCTTTTGCGGCCAAGACCGACAGGAACTGTGGCTCTACCCCATCACCGGAAATCAGCTGCAGCGTCATTCCAGGTGTATCACTTTTTAGCGATGCCGAAGTCAACTGATTGCCAATATTTATCCGCAGAATTTGATCATCGGTTAATGGCATTACCTCACTACCGGGAAAGTAATAATTCATAATTGCAGTTGCGGTATCTCCTGCTAAAGCTAATCCTCGTGCACCAATCTGACTCATTCCAACGCCGTGACCATAACCTTTGCCAGTAAATGAGATTGAAGTAGGTACTACAGCATTTGCCATCGGAAAGTTGGCTAGCAATAAGACTGAAATCAAAAGGGGTGCTAGAGAGCCAAACCGAAGGCGTTTCATCACTAATCCCTGGGAACTAATGATTTTGGTGAGGTTATAAAACCGGCACCCCAGGCCATCTGCATCGTAAAAATTACAGCTGGCATCATTAACTTCTCTAGCAAACCTTTTCCGAGTACTACACCAGCGGCCAAAGTGAAACCGAGGTAAATAGCCGCTGGCAGGAATAGCCATGGTGTGACTAATAATCCACCGATTAGTGAAATGAAAGTTACAACTAAAGCAAACGGTGGCGCTAAGTATCGGTAATTGATTGTGCCAGCATGTTTGCGAGAGACAACGCGTCGCCAACGGCCATATTCAAAATATTGTTTTGCTAATGCTGCCAAATTTGGTCGTGGACGGTAAGTGACTTCTAGTCGGGGATCAAAATAAATTTTGCCGCCGCGTTCGCGTAAGCGAAAATTGAGCTCCCAATCTTGGGCACGAATAAATCTCTCATCGAAACCACCAATCTCATTCAGCGCATCTCGTAAGAAGCAACCTAGATAGACAGTGTCTACTTCGCCAGATCCACCACCAGTATGAAACTTTGCCGCACCTACACCGAGTGGGCTACGCATAGCACGGGCAACACTTTTCTCGAATTTTGTTTTGCCCACAGCTCCCATTAATCCGCCCACATTTACTGCGCCAGTCTTTTGAAGAAGTTCGACTGCGATGGAAAGATAATTGCTAGGAATCTCAGCATGCCCATCAACTCTCACAATAATTGGTGAGTTTGATTTCGCTAATGCAATGTTTAAACCAGCAGCGGTACGCCCAGTCGGGTTTAAAACAACTACTACCCTGGAATCAGATTTAGCTAAATCGTTCGCAATTTCAAGCGTTGCATCTTTCGATGGTCCGATCGCCAAAATAACTTCAAACTTACCTTGATAATCCTGCGAGAGAATTGCTTCAACTGCGGCCGCTAAATGGTTGGCTTCATTTAGAACTGGCAAAATGACCGAGAGATCCGGTGAGGTAGATAACTCACTTTTTCTCGGGTCAGGTGCGGTAGTCATAGCCCCTAAACCGTATCGCCCAAGTACGCTTTCGCCATGTCTTCGCCTCGCAAACACAGCCGTGCCATTCGGGCGATTACCTCTATTTCGGTAGGAATTCTCGCGGTATCGGCGATTGGTTGGCTGGGGTTAGGTCGAGTTAGCGGTTCCCTTAATCGAACCGATGCATTTGCTGGTGTTAATAATCGCCCTGACAAACCGACAAGTGCCATGAATCTGCTCTTGGTGGGTTCAGATAATCGCAAAGGTTTAACAAAAGCGCAGATCCGCGAGCTTTGGGTTGGTGGAACTGAAGTTGCGGCGGGTGCCCGCTCAGACACCATGTTATTAGTTCACATTAGTAAAGCTCGCGACAGCGCAGTGATTATCTCGCTCCCCAGAGATTCCTTAGTCACGATTCCAGAACATGTAAGCAGTGCGGACTCCACAAAGATAGTTCCGGCTCGCAAAAATAAATTAAACGCGGCATTTAGTTTTGGTGGCGCTCCCCTCTTAATCGAGACTCTTGAAGGTGAAACCGGTCTGCGAATTGACCACTACATTGAGATAAATTTCCTGGGATTCAAAAATATTATTGATGCACTGGGCGGAATTGATGTCTGTGTTAAGAAAGATATCAAAGACTCTAAATCTAATTTACAACTTTCGGCAGGTTTGCAGACTCTTGATGGTATTCAAGCACTCAAGTATGTACGCACTCGCTACTTCGATGGACAAGGCGATATTGGGCGTATGAAACGGCAACAAGAGTTCATGTCTGCGGTTTTACGTAAAGCAACCAGCACTGGCACATTACTAAATCCAATTAAATTAGTTAATTTCTTCAATGCTGCAATCAAGACAGTCACAACCGATAACGAGCTTAACAAGAACGACCTATTGACTTTAGGCAAGCAACTTAAAAACTTATCAGCCGACCGAGTTCGTACGCTAACCGTTCCGCTCTCAAATGCCAATGGTCGGGCAGATGGTCTTGGCTCAGTTGTAATCTGGGATAGCGTTTTAGCCCCTGAACTGTTCAATCGCTTGCTGAACGATCAACAAATTATTGATGAAGTTAAAGCAACACCATCGGCGAGTGCTTCACCAACTACGACCATAATAGATAAATTTAAGACTGAAACCGCCTCTGATAACGCTTGTCCGAGTGCAAAATAAGGAAATGACCATGAAAATGAAGTTATCTGTTATCGGAACTGGTTACCTCGGTGCCACACATGCCGCTTGTATGTCCTCTTTAGGTTTTGAAGTAGTAGGTGTTGATACTGACGCTGCCAAGATTGCTCAGTTAAGCAAAGGCGAGCTGCCATTCTATGAACCTGGTTTAGATACTTTATTGGCCGAAGAAGTTAAATCTGGCCGCTTAACTTTCACAACTGACTTCTCGCAAGTTGCCGATGCCGACATGCACTTCGTCTGCGTAGGAACTCCACAGAGAAAAGATGGATTAGCTGCTGACTTAACTTATGTTCGTTCATCAGTTGCCGCAATTACCCCCTACTTAAAGCCAGGGTCTCTAGTGGTTGGAAAATCAACTGTGCCAGTTGGTACCGCACAATCGCTTCGCGAAGAATTGCTCAAATCAGCACCTCATGCTGATTTAGCTTGGAACCCAGAATTTTTGCGGGAAGGTTTTGCAGTAGAAGATACTTTGCGCCCAAATCGTTTAGTAGTTGGCGTGACTAGCGATAAAGCTGAAGAAATGTTGAAAGAAGTTTATGAACCAGTGCTGGCTCTGGGCACTCCATGGATTCGCGCAGATCTACCAACAGCTGAACTTGTTAAGGTTGCCGCCAACTCTTTCTTAGCTACCAAGATTTCATTTATTAATGCAATGGCTGAAGTATGTGAAGCAGCAGGTGGCGATGTCACGGTGTTAGCAAAAGCCATCGGTTACGACCCACGAATTGGAAATCGATTCTTGCAAGCGGGTATCGGATTCGGTGGCGGTTGCTTACCAAAAGATATTCGAGCATTCATGGCCCGTGCGGAAGAACTAGGAGCTAAGCAAGCTCTGGAATTCCTAACTGAAATCGATGCAATTAACTTACGTGCTCGCCAACGCGTCATCGATGTGGTGCGTGCAGACCTTTCTGAGGATCTAACTCAGTACAAAATTGCTGTTCTTGGTGCTGCATTTAAGCCAGATAGCGACGATGTGCGAGATTCCCCAGCTTTAGATATCGCCGCACAATTACATGCAGCTGGCGCCAAAGTCGTGGTGCATGATCCAAAAGCAATAGATAATGCCCGCAAAAGATTTCCCAACCTTGGTTTTGCCGAGTCAATCGAAGAATGCGTTACAGGCGCAGATTTAATTCTGCATTTAACTGAGTGGAAGCAATATCGCGAGCTAGACCCAGTAGCCATCAAAGCCCTTACAAAAACCGCGATGATTATTGATGGTCGCAACATGCTTGATCGAGAAATCTGGCGAGCAGCTGGCTGGAAATTCCATGCATTAGGTCGTACGGATTAATTAATGAATACCACCGAGACAATTTCTCAAGCTCTCGAATTGAAGAATTGGGCAATTGTAGGTTTAGGCAATAATCCAGATCGACCAGCTTTTGGTGTAGCAAAGTTATTGCAATCTAAAGGTCATCAAATTTTTCCAGTGCATCCCAAAGCCGAGACGGTACATGGCGCAACAGGCTATAAATCTCTTCAAGATATCCCAACTCAAATCGACGTAGTTGATTGTTTTGTGAATTCCAATTTGGTAGGCGAAGTAGTTGATCAAGCAATTGCAATTGGCGCCAAAGCCATTTGGCTGCAACTTGGTGTGATTGATCAAGCAGCTGCGGACAGAGCGCAAGCAGCTGGTCTCTTAACAATTATGGATCGCTGCCCCGCGATTGAATACCAGCGCTTTATTTAAAGTTAACTTAAAAGCCAGTTTTATGATTTCGGCGCGCAGTTAAATTCGCACCTTTTGCTTTAGCTTCACTTTCTAATTCTTTTAAGTGCTCTTCTACTTGCTGTGAAATCTTTTCATCGCTAATTCCCAAAATACGAGCAGCCAAGATTCCGGCATTTTTCGCATTGCCAATTCCGACAGTTGCAACTGGAACTCCACCTGGCATCTGCACAATAGAAAGTAGTGAATCCATGCCATCTAAATTCTTTAGTGGTACAGGTACGCCAATTACCGGCAAAGTCGTAAGTGATGCCACCATGCCAGGTAAATGTGCTGCGCCACCTGCCCCGGCAATAATGACTTTAGTCCCCGCACTTTTTGCGCCCTGTGCAAAGGCAACCATTTCCAGCGGCATGCGATGAGCCGATACAACTGCAGTTGAATATGAAATACCGAATTTGTCGAGAATTAGAGCGGCTTCTTCCATGACTGGCCAATCTGAATCTGACCCCATGATGATTGCTACATCACTCATCGATAACTCCGCTCATATAGTCGATCGCATGTTGAACTTCAGTAGTTAATTCTACGAGGTTTTCACCAAGCAAAGTAACGTGCCCAATCTTGCGCCCAGGCTTAACTTCCTTGCGGTATTGATGAACTTTTAAATTTGGCGTGCGAGCTAAGAGATGTAAGTAAGGCCGGTACATATCTTGCTTGTCGCCACCTAATACATTTCCCATGACGGCATACTTTGAAGTCATCGAAGTATCGCCTAATGGTAAATCTAGAATCGCTCGCAAATGTTGCTCAAATTGACTGGTAACTGACCCGTCGATTGTCCAGTGACCTGAGTTATGCGGGCGCATTGCTAACTCATTAATAAATAATTGATTACCTTTTACAAACATTTCAACTGCCATCACCCCGACTAATTTTATTTCAGCTGCGATACTTAGCGCACTTTGTTGTGCAAGCTGGCTTAGCTCTTCGGATAAATCTGGAGCTGGTGCAATGGTCATGGTGCAGATGCCATCGCTTTGAACTGTTTGGGTAGGTGCCCAAGTTGCCGCTTGTCCATGTGGTGAACGTGCGACCATCACGGAAACTTCAAAATCGAATTCAATCAACTCTTCAACTAGCAGTCTGGGATTAGTGTGCAAGATTGCCACTAGTTCACTTTCAGAATTAACTTTCCAAACGCCACGGCCGTCGTAGCCACCTGATATTGCTTTAGCTATAACTGGATATTCCAGAATCTCTGTCGCTTTAGTTACTACTTGCCACTTAGGAGCAACATATTTAGCTAATTTTTCACGCATTTGCGCTTTATCTTGAGAGTAAACAAAGCTTTCGGAAGTTGGATAAAACTTAACCCCTTCACTTTCAAGAGCTCTAACGACTGAAATTGGGATTAGTTCATGCTCAAAAGTTAATAAATCACATTTCTTAGCGAACTCTCGCACTTGAGCTAAATCTCGATAGTCGCCAACTTCAAAATGAGCTACTTGGGCGCCAGAATCTTGCGGAGATTGTGCAAGCAGAATTAGATCAATCCCAAGTGCCGCAGCAGGCGCGGCACTCATTCGACCAAGCTGGCCGGCTCCAATTATGCCGACGCGAGGAAAGGGCGATTTCACTTGCCTATCGTAGGTGAATCACATCGCCTACGTTAACTCGAGCGCCACTAGCTAACTGCAATTCGCCCAATTCATTGATTCCCATCACACGTGAATTAAGAATCTCGCCAGAAGGCAAATGAACTTCAACCTCTTTGCCAAGCGTAGAACTCACTTGGCGATACTGCTCGAACCCAATACTCGAGCCGCTTTCCCAGAGCCCAATGGTCAACGCCAAATTTTTCAGAATCTCGGGCAAAATTATGTTACGACTTAACTCGGTGAAATTCTCTAGTGCCAATGAAGTTGCTGTAGCAACTGGTAATTCAGATTTAGTCATCTCAACATTTAGGCCGATTCCAACTACAACACCGTTTTCCCGCGCCTCAACCAAGATCCCGGCCACTTTCTTTTCACCGATCAATAAATCATTTGGCCACTTTAAATTAGTCACAACTTTTCCATCTAAAGTTTTTAGCGCATTTACTAAACTCAATCCAGCAAGTAAAGGAATAGCACTCCACTCCAATTTACTTCGTTTCGGTTCAAGATAAAGTGAAAAAAGAAGTGCACTTGATGGTGTTGCATCAAAAGTGCGATCTAATCTGCCACGACCCAAGCTTTGAAATTCAGTTACATACACATCACCGTGTTGAAGATTTTCTTTTCCGATAAGTTCGGTTTGGGTGGATGTAACGCTTTGAAAAACACTTACCCGCCAGTAACTGCCGCGCAATGTTGCGTTCATCGCACTCTCATTTAGTGCTTCTCGAACCATTTCGACCTCCATAACTAGTACCGTAGGGGTATGAAGCCAGATCTGCATACTACTGCCGGGAAAATTGAAGATCTTCGTAATCGCCTAGATGAAGCTGTCCATGCTGGTTCTGCAAGTGCGATTGACAAGCAACACGCAAAAGGAAAGATGACTGCACGCGAGCGCGTTGAAAAACTGGTCGATGCTGGTTCATTTACTGAATTCGATGAATTTGCACGCCACCGCTCTGTGCACTTTGGAATGGAAAAGAATCGGCCATATGGTGATGGTGTAATTATTGGTATTGCCACAATCGATGGTCGCAACATTGCTCTTTTCTCACAAGATTTCACAGTAATGGGCGGAAGTCTTGGCGAAGTTATGGCTGAAAAAATCGTCAAGATCATGGAATACGCCCTAAAGAATGGCATGCCTTTAATCGGGATTAGTGATTCTGGTGGAGCTCGCATTCAAGAAGGAGTGTCGGCTCTCAGCGGTTATGGCCGGATCTTTAGATTAAATACTCGTTCATCTGGCGTAATTCCACAGATTTCATTAATTCTGGGTCCTTGTGCGGGTGGCGCTGCTTATTCACCAGCGCTGACAGATTTCACAGTGATGGTTAATGAAACTTCACATATGTTTATTACTGGGCCAGATGTTATTAAAACCGTAACTGGTGAAGAAGTTGGCATGGAAGAACTTGGTGGTGCTCATACGCACAATACCAAGACTGGTAACTCGCATTACTTAGCCCAAAATGAAGATGATGCGATTGATTATGTAAAAGCGCTACTTTCATACTTGCCAAGCAATAACATGGATGGCGCACCACATTTACCAGCTACCGAAAGTTTGGAAAAGAAGTTAACCGATAGCGCGCTAGATACTCTAATTCCAGATAGTCCAAATCAGCCTTATGACATGAAAGTTTTAATTCAGGCGCTTCTCGATGAAGGTGAATTTCTAGAAGTTCATTCTCTCTTTGCACCAAACATTGTGGTTGGTTTTGGTCGAATTGAAGGCGAGTCCGTAGGCATCATCGCTAATCAACCACAACAATTAGCTGGCACGCTTGATATAAATTCCAGTGAAAAAGCTGCGCGCTTTTTGCGCTTCTGCGATGCATTTAATATTCCAATTCTCACCTTGGTTGATGTGCCTGGCTTCTTGCCCGGAACCGAACAAGAGTGGGATGGCATAATTCGCCGGGGTGCTAAATTGCTTTATGCATATGCTGAAGCTTCGGTGCCACTAGTTACTTTGATTACCCGCAAGGCATATGGTGGTGCTTTCATTGTGATGGGCTCAAAATACATTGGTGCAGATATCAATTTAGCGTGGCCAAGTGCTGAAATTGCAGTGATGGGCGCACAGGGTGCGGTAAACATCCTCTACCGAAATGAACTAAAGAATGCAGCTGATCCGGAAATTAAACGTGCTGAGTTAATCACTGAGTACAACGAAACTTTAGCTAATCCTTATTTAGCTGCTGAACGTGGATATATCGATGCGGTTATCGAACCGAATCAGACTCGTGAATACATAACAAAAGCTTTTAGATCTCTTAAGACAAAGCGTGATGCGTTGCCACCTCGTAAGCACGGAAACATTCCGCTCTAATGACGATGCCAAAAACTACATTTAGCGTGATTGCCGGAAATCCTTCGCCAGATGAGTTAGCCGCGATCGAACTGGCTTTGGCAAACCACAAACGCGAAGAGCTAAAACCAGTCGTGAAACGAAGTGTTTGGGCGATGCCCTTAATGCGAACTCAACTCCCACAAACAATTAAGTTTGGTTCAGGACGTAATTTCTAAAATGACTAGATTGATTTTAGCTTCGGCTTCCACTTCGCGCAGGCGACTACTTGAGTCAGCTGGTTTGAAACCAGAGATCATCGTTAGCCATGTAGACGAGGAAACCGACTTTTTCAATGCCATGACACCTGCCGATATGGTGATCGCTTTAGCAATTACCAAAGCACATACTGTTCGCGAACAAATTTCCGGCGATGCAGTAATAATTGCTTGTGATTCAACTTTTGAATTTGAGGGAATTTCACTCGGAAAACCTGGCACACCTGATGTTGCTACCGAGCGAGCAAGCCGAGTACGCGGCAATTCTGGCTTACTACACACTGGCCACTGCATTATCGATACTAGTAAAGACCGCGAAATTTCAGATCGCGTAACTACTAAAGTGACTTTTTCGCACATGACCGATTTAGAGATTGCCGATTACGTTTCCACTGGCGAACCATTACATGTGGCTGGCGGATTCACACTCGATGGTTTTAGTTCGCCATTTATTCCCAGCATTGAAGGCGATTACACAAACGTAGTTGGTATCTCAATGCCATTTCTTCGGGCAGCTATGAATGAACTTGGATACACCTGGCCACAAGTGAAGGAGCTCGGATGAAACGTGTTCTGATTGCTAATCGTGGCGAAATTGCCGTTCGAGTAATTCGCGCGTGCACCGACCATGGTCTTGAAAGTGTCGCGGTTTACTCTGAAACTGATCGTGATGCAATGCATGCCCAGATGGCAGATTCGGCTTATTCATTAAGTGGCACAACCGCAGCTCAAACTTATTTAAATATTGAAAAGTTAATTGCCATCGCCAAGAAATCTGGTGCTGATGCAGTCCACCCTGGATACGGTTTCCTCTCCGAAAATGCAGACTTTGCGCAAGCTGTAATTGATGCTGGCTTAGTTTGGATTGGTCCCCCACCTGCAGCGATTAAAGCTCTGGGCGATAAAGTTTCGGCTCGTAAGATTGCGGCCAAAGCTGGTGCGCCGCTAGTTGCTGGAACTGCTGATCCGGTTGATAACCATGATGAAATCATTGCTTTTGCCAAAGAACATGGTTTGCCGGTAGCAATTAAGGCAGCTCACGGTGGCGGTGGTCGCGGTTTAAAGATTGCTTTCACGATGGCTGAAATTCCTGAAGCATTCGCATCTGCAGTTCGTGAAGCTATTGCCGGTTTTGGTCGCGGTGAATGCTTTGTTGAACGCTATTTAGATAAACCACGCCACGTTGAGACCCAAGTTCTCGTGGATAAATTTGGTAATGCGGCAGTAATTAGCACGCGTGACTGTTCATTACAACGTCGCCATCAAAAATTAGTTGAAGAAGCACCCGCTCCGTTCTTAACTGATGCGCAAAATGAAGAGCTTTATCGCTCGTCTAAAGCCATCATGAAAGAGGCAGGTTACGTCGGTGCCGGAACTTGCGAATTCTTAATTGGCGTCGACGGCACAATTTCATTCCTAGAAGTTAATACTCGTTTACAAGTAGAACACCCAGTAAGTGAAGAAGTTACAGGAATTGACTTGGTCCGTGAGCAATTCCGAATCGCAATGGGCGAAGAACTTGGGTTTACTGATCCAATAATTCGTGGCCATTCACTTGAATTTAGAATCAATGGCGAAGACCCTGGTCGATCTTTCTTGCCCGCACCTGGTCGCATTACCAAAATGTCGCTTCCAACTGGACCGGGTGTAAGAGTAGATACCGGATTTCGAACTGGCGATGCCATCACCGGTAATTTTGATTCATTGCTAGCAAAGTTAATTGTTACTGGTGCAACTCGCGAACAAGCAATAAGTCGCGCTCGACGCGCAATTGCCGAGTTTAAGATTGAAGGAATGGCAACCGCACTTCCATTCCACCAAGCAATTTTGCAAGATCCAGCATTTACCGATGAATTCAAGGTCTACACCAGCTATATCGAAAAAGAATTTAACAACGAGATTCCAGAATTTAAGATCTTGCCGCTAGAAGCACAAACCAAAGCAGCTGCGGATCATTTAGTCGCAGAAATTAATGGCAAACGTTTTGAAATCTTGGTGCACGCACCAGAGCCAGTTGTTAAACGACACCGCGCCAAAGATGCCATGGCTGGCGGGGCTGGTGGCGTGGGTTTAACCAGTCCTATGCAAGGCACTGTCGTAAAAGTTGCAGTCACCCAAGGCCAAAGCGTTGAAAAGGGTGATCTGGTAATTGTGCTTGAAGCGATGAAGATGGAGCAGCCGTTAATGGCTCATCGCTCTGGTGTGATCTCTAATTTAAGCGCCGTTATTGGCGAGACGGTTACGAGTGGCACAGTGCTCTGTGACATTATTGAGGCATGAGCCAACCACTAATTAACG